>JBLHHI010000030.1:0-30116 GCA_047614125.1 Bacteroidia bacterium
ACCGTTCCATTGCTGTTAGCAGTGTTTGAACAGTTAGGCGATTGTGAAGTTGTGTATATTCCAGTTAATTGAATCAAAGTAGTTGAGTTCAATGTTCCGGTTGTTAAAGTGTGCAATCCACTCGCATTTTGAGTAAAGGTAGCTGACTTAGTAATTGAGCCTTCGCTGTAATTTACCGTGAAGCCCGCTCCAACTGTTACGTTCGTAACTGTAAGTTCTAGGTCGGCAGTAGTACCTGCGCAAATGCTATCATCTATAACCGTTGAGACAACAGCAACTGGCAATTCAAGTACCTTGATGGTTATCGTGTTTGAAGCCGCTGTATCACAAGGGCTATTCATGTAAATAGCTTTATACTGTGCTGTGTTGGTAATACCTACAAATGTTTGCGTGTTGCTCGTATTTCCTGTAGATGCCCATGTTGACCATGATGAACCATTCCAACTTCTGGATTGCCAATCAATGATTACCGCTCCATTTGAACTGGCAACTGATTGAGCAACGCTTCCTGAAGAATTCTTACAAACAGAATCTTTTGCTGCAATCACACCTGGTATTGTTGTGCTTCGAACCGTATAAGGTTCAGAATCAGATAAGCTTGAAGAACAAGTTCCGCCTGAAGCGTTCAAGGTAGATGTATTAACAACGCTTGTTAAAGCAACTATTTGTACGCCGTTTGAACCAGTTACCGTGTGTGGTATCTTGTACGTACGAGTACCATCTCCTGTTCCTGATACAGATTTGGAAACACCATTGATGGTGAAATTCAACGTCCATGTTTCTGTTGAAGAAACATTTCCTACTGAATACACCATAGTTACTGTATCGCCCTCACAAACCGGAGTAGTTACACTCGTAATCTCCGCTGTTGGAAGTTTGATAACCGTAACCGTTCCATTGCTGTTAGCAGTGTTTGAACAGTTAGGCGATTGTGAAGTTGTGTATATTCCAGTTAATTGAATCAACGTAGTTGAGTTCAATGTTCCGGTTGTTAAAGTGTGCAATCCACTCACATTTTGAGTAAATGTTGCCGACTTCGTAATTGAACCTTCGCTGTAATTTACAGTGAAGCCTGCTCCAACTGCAACGTTTGTAACTGTAAGTTCCAAGTCAGCTGTAGTACCTGCGCAAATACTGTCGTCAAGCACTGTTGAGATAACGGCTACTGGTAATTTAAGTACCGTAATAGTTATTGTGTTTGAACTTGCCGTATCGCAAGGGCTGTTTTGATAAATAGCCTTGTATTGCGTTGTGTTGGTAATACCTACAAATGTTTGCGTGTTGCTTGTATTTCCAGTTGATGACCAAGTCGACCAAGATGAGCCATTCCAAGCTCTAGAATTCCAGTCAACAATCAAACTACCATTTGTACTGGCAACTGATTGAGAGATGCTTCCACTTGCGTTCTTACAAACTGTATCGTTCGCGGTGATCGTACCCGGAGCAGTTGTTCCTTTTACAAAATAGGTCTTGGTGTCTGTCAAAGTAGATGAACACGATCCACCTGAAGAATTCAACGTTGAAGTATTGGTAATGCTTGTAAGCACAACACTCTGAGTTACATTGTTTCCGGAAGTTGTATGAGGAATGGCCAAGGTAAAGGTACCTGGTCCCGTTCCTGAAACTGTTTTGGCGATCGTAGCAATTGTGTAACCCAAGGTCCAAGTTTCAGTAGAAGAAACATTAGATACTGAGTACACCATGGTTACGCTGCTTCCTGAACAAACTGGCGACGTAAGGCTGGTGATTGCCGCTGAAGGCAATTGAATAACCGTTACCGTTCCATTGCTGCTTGCTGTATTTGAACAGTTAGGTGTTTGAGAAGTGGTAGTGATTGCCGTTAAGGTAATCAAGGTAGTTGCATTCAAGGTACCCGTACTAAACGTATGGACGCCTGAACCGTTTTGAGTAAACGATGCAGTCTTAGATGTTGAACCTTCAGTATAACTTACCGTAAAGGCAGCTCCAACATCTACGTTAGTAACTGTTAATTCAATGCTTGCTGTTGTTCCTGCACAAATGCTATCGTTAACAACATTAGATATTACAGCTACCGGCAATTCTTGAACGGTAACGGTAACAATATTTGAACCTGCAGAATCACAAGGGCTGTTTTTGTAAATAGCCTTGTACTGCGTGGTATTTGTAATTCCTGTGTAGGTCTGTGTGGTTCCAGAGTTTCCAGTAGATGACCAAGCTGACCAAGAAGTTCCATTCCAGCTTCTAGAAGCCCAGTTAACTATTGTAGCTCCGTTGGTACTGGCCGTTTGTTCAGATACACTTCCACTTGAGTTTTTACAAACCTCGTGGTCATTTCCAACAACACCTGCAACTGTGGTGCTTCGTACAACATATGTTTTGCTGCTGCTTAAGCTTCGAGTACAATTCCCGCCTGCAGAGTTTACTGCACTTGTATTAACAATGCTTGTTAAGGCAACCGTTTGTGTTCCGTTGGTTCCGGCAACTGCATGTGGTATTACCACAGAATACGTTCCTCCACCTGTTCCTGAAATTGAATCAGGTGTTGAGTCGATGGTGTAATACAACTTCCAATTTTCGGTAGATTTAATATCCGATACGGAGTAGGTCATGGTTACACTGTCTCCAACACATATTGGTGTAGTAACGCTTGTAATAGTTGCGTTTGGATCATCTATAACTGTAATTTCTGCAATTCCAGTGTTATCAAGGTTCTTAGTACAAGTTACGGTTCCGTTAGAAATCACCAACTTCACTAAGGTAACGTTGAAGGTAGAAATCAATCTTCCAGTTGACGTAGTAAATGTTAAAGCACTACCACCGGTAAAGTCGCCTGTACCTGTTACAGTATGTAAGCTGTCACCTTCTAAGATGGTTAACGTCCATCCTGAACCGTTGGTTCCAGACACTTCGTAGTTCATACTTACCGTATTGGTAGTAGAAGCACAGTGTTTGTTATTGGATGGTAAGTTGTACCAGTTTGCTGTTGGATCGTTGGTTAATACCGTAATCGTAACCGGAGTAGAGAATGCTTGACCCGTACATGGAGCATTTTCAACAACCGCACGATACATGGTCGTAGTAAGCAAGCTTGTAAACTCTAAGGTATCTCCTGCTGAACCTGAAATATTAGACCAACTTGTTGCTGAAGGTGTTTTCTTCTGCCATTTAACTACAACACCGTTGGTTGCTGTTCCATCCCATTTAACAAAGCCGTTTGAGTTGTAACACAAGGTTTGTGCTGCAGAAGCTGCAGATCCCGTAGGAGCAGCTTTTACTTTAACAACTTTAACAACATTCAACAAGGTATCACAACCTGTATTGTTGTTGGTAATCTTGTCTAAGGTAATGGTTACGTTGCCTACTGGGAATGAACCCGCAAGTGTCTTAGAAATGCTCGATGAAGAACCCGTACCAGTGAAGGAATCTGTTGTTGTTCCCGCTGTGGTAGTTAAGGTATAATCAATGGTCCAAGTATGTGTATTTGGAACCCCAGAAACTTCCAAGGTTAATGCAATATTAGACGTAGTACAAATGCTGTCGTCTATGCTGGCAATAGCAGCAGCTGGTTGTGGGTGAACAAATAAGATCACATCGTTTGATGTATCTGCTGGACACGCACCGCTTTTTACAATTGCTCTGTAGTTTGTTGTAAGGTGTGGGTAGGTAATGGTTCTTGTATTGCTTGCCGTTCCACCTACGTTAAACCAGATGTACGTTAAGTTTTCTGAAGAATCCCATTCTGTAATGCTTCCTACATAACCTGTAAGTGTAAATACATATGGACCTGAGTCGCCATCACAAACCGTGTAGCTTGGAGTTAATTTTCCAGCATACGATGGTGGGTCAACAATAATGTCTTCCGACCATGGTGATGAAGAATATGAAGAATCACAACCTGTGCTGGTATTTGTTACCATTGGCACGTTTACGTTGCTTGTTCCAACCGGAGTAAGTGGTTGTGTACTAAACATTCCAGTTGAAGTATCCGCTCCAGTAATATTATTTGGACCGTCGGTTGGATTGGTAGTATACCAATCAAAGTCCCAACCATCTGTATTTCGAACACCACCTACAAAATAAGTTACGTGAGCAGAATCATTGATACAAACACTGGTTGGAGTAACTAAGTTAATCCAAGGACGTGGCTGAACAAATACGGCTGCGCTGTCATCGTCGAAGTACGAATTCGTACACAATGGAGGCGTTCCCGCTCCACCAGTCCAAGCCATGCTGTCGATGTGAATGTCTCTTTGATCGAAAGTCCCGATTGAATCTTGATGGTACTGAACAGGAATTCCTCTTGTGAAAGAGCCATTACCTGTACCGGTCCAAGACGTGTCTTGGCCATCGATGTTAAGATATATAATCCAATTCTTACCTGCTGAGTTTGAAACCGTTATAACGTAATCGTTGTTTAAGCCAGAGCAAATTTCATCGCTCGTTAAGTGTGTAAATGCCGTTACGTTAGGTAATGGAAGTATGGTTACGTTTTTGCTTGAAGGCGCATTTCCTTCACAACCCGTGGTTGTATTTGTAATGATGCTGAAAGAAACCGTTTTAACCCCAGGAGGAATGGTTAACACTAAAGTAGTGGTGTCTCCAGTACCTGGGCCTGTTCCTGTAACTGTGTGATTGGTTGTTCCACCGTCGGTTGAGAAGGTAAACATCCAAGTATCGGTTGCTTCTACATCACTCACGGTATAATTAATTTCCGCTTGAGTGCTGTCACAAATAGTACTCGAAACAGTATTAATAACCAAGGTAGGAAGGTCATTAACAATAACAGTAAGTTCTGTATCCGTATTAGTACGGGTGCACGAATGTGTAATGTTTTCTATTTGAGAAACGTCTAAGGTATATGGTGAACCACCTTCTAACAAACTAAAGGTGTTGTTTACCGTATAGGTGGTGGCCGCCATGTTTCCAGTTCCAGACCAAACCGAGGCAGGAACATCACTATCTGTTTGATCCGTGAAAGTCATTTCCCAATCGATGTCTTGAACAGAACCGCCTATCGAAGTACAGTATTCTGCATTCATAACATTGATGGTAAACGTGTCTTGAACAAGTTCACAAATCGTTATTGAATCTCTGTTGAAAGTAAAGGTCGGTTTTGGGTTAATGGTAATGGTAATGCTGTTCTTAGCTCCAATGCCACTGCTCGGTCCCGTACAGCCATTGGTTGTATTGGTAATATTGGTTAAAGTGTACGTATAAATACCTGGAGCTAAGTTAGTTGGTACACCAATGAAAGCCGTAGAATCGCCATTTCCCATGTTGTTGATGGTAGAAATTCCTGGAGATACACAACCACCAGAAACAAACGCTGAATCTTTTGACATAGTTACCGTCCAATCTACGCCCGTACCCAATAACTCAGCATTGGTTACGATGTATGCAAAGGTTGCCGTATCTCCCTCACACAAGGTAAGTGAAGTTGTATCAAATTCTACAATTGGTTCTGGGTTGATGGTTAATATAAAGGTATCCATTTCAGCCACAGCACATGTTCCACTTATTGGTGATGTAATGTTGGCTGTAATTGAAGACGTATAGAAGGTATAAACTCCGGGTGTATGCGTACCACCCCAGTTTCCTGTAACGGTAGTACTTGCAGTACTAGAACCCGTCCAAGGACTGGCTGGTAAGTTTGTAATAAGGTCGCCACCATAGGTAACTGCCCAAGGCACTGGTGAACTGGCCGTATTCAAAGCACTACAGTATCGACCATTGGTTACGTTTATAACAAAAGTTGCTGTTTCTCCCTCACAAACCTCTTTGTCGGCAGTTGGGATGTCCAAAATCAATTTAGGATAAACGTAAATGGTAATGGTAGAAATACCACTTGTACCCGTACAAGATTTGTCCGTATTCAATACGTTGTTAATGGTATACGTATAAATACCCGACGTTAAGTTGTTTGGAACAAAGAAGGTAATGGTCGTATCGCCAGATCCAGTAGTATCTCGTACTAAGCTGGCATTCTGACCCGCATCGATGTTACAATTAGACGTTAAGTTACCCGAAGATTCCGTTACGCTAAAACTCCAATTAACATCCGATCCAAGTAAGGTCGCATTACTAATGGTAACTTTAACCGAATCGGTCGTTCCTTCACAAACCGCTTGAGTAGCGTTAACGAAAGAAACATCTGGTGCCGGGTTAACCGTCAACAAATGCGTATTGAAACTCGTCATAACATTAATACATGCTATTGGAAGATTTGTTGTAGTTAAAGAATCCGCAGTATATCGGAAGGTATCCGCAGCTAAAGAAGTCGCAATATTAGAATTATAGGTTCCGACAATTCCGTTTCCTGAACCAGCAATGATTGGATTCGGGGCGTTGCTCTTCAAGCTATCCGTAATCCCGCTAATGTCGAAGTCAACGTTAGAAAAACTACCGGCATTGGCTGTAGAGCAATATCGTGCATTGGTAGAAATAATCGAGAAGTTCGACGTGGCTACATTGTTTTCACATACTTCACTTGTTGAAGGTGATATAGAGAAGGTAGGCTTAGGATAAACATTGATTATGATGGTTCGAGGTCCAAAAGTGATTGAATCCACCGTACCAGTACAAGGTCCGTCGGTATTCATAATGTTGGTTATAGTATAGGTATACTGTCCAACTGGCAAATTGCTTGGAATATCAATAATGGAATCTTTGTTTCCAAGTCCACTAAAGATGCCGTTTAATCCAGGTAAGTCTCTTTTAATTAAACCATTACAGTTAGTACTAACTTGTCCTGAAACCTCGTTATACGTTATTTCCCAATTTACAGGGTTGCCGTTTTGCTCTGCATTAACAACAGTAAATCTAAAACTGCTATCCGTACCTTGACAAATATCTATGGTATCATTTCCAACTGCATTGTTAATGGTAACTAAAGGTCGTGGATCTACACTTAAGGTAAAGGTATCTCGCGTTCCTCCAGTACAAGGTGTACCTGCGGTTGTATTTGCAATGGATGCATCAAAGATGTGATCATCCGGTGTTAGCAATCCAGTTGTATTGGCGTTTACCGTGTAAACGGCATCACCAGAACCTGCGAGTCCAGGTATCACCGTGCTCACATCGCTAATCACGTTATCGGTATGAACCGTAATCGTCCAATCTGCCGTAGTGGTGCTTCCAACACCCGAACAACCAACCGTGTTGGTTACGTTGATATTAAAAAGACTCGAATCCAGCTCACACCCTTTTTTGGTGGTTGGATCCATGGCGATTAAAGGTTTTGGCTCTACAATGATGGTTATGGTATCAATACCTACCACCGATGGTGAAGCCGTACACGTTCCAGGAGCCGAGGTATTGGTAACACCCGTTAAGATGTACTGATAAAAACCTGGGTTGAGCGTTGCTGGAACATAATATTTTTTATTTTGGTTTCCGGTACCTGTAACCGATGCCGGTAAAATACCTGCTGAAGTTCCAGCAACACAAGGTGTGCCTGTAACTCCACTTGCGCCGTTTTGCGAATACGTAACCGTCCAATTTACATTGGCAACACCAATCATCGCATTAGTCACTTGAATCTCGAACGAATCGATGGATCCTTGACACATGGTGATGGCAGCCTTATCGAAGGTTACTGTTGGCTCTGGCTGAACCGTTAAGGTAAATTTCTTGGAAGAAACGTCTCTGCTACATCCCGGCAAACCTGGTGTGGTAACCGTCATGGTTTTAGGAGCAAAAACATGTGAGCCAACTGCCAAATACGGATCCGTTGTAAAAGTACCACCGGCCGTCAAGGTGTCGGCAGGTATAGTACTATTAGAACTGTCGATATAACCAGCACCTGTATTAATTGGCAAAATCCACGAAACCGTGTCCAAGGTTCCAAATCCCGGTGCAATACCACAGAATTGAACATTGGTAGCGGTTACCGTAAATATTTTTGATGTGCTGCTATCACAAGCGGAAGCTGATGATGGCGACACCGTAATATTAGGCGTTGGGTCAACTCTCCAGCTAACCGTGTCGGTGCCAACTGCAGTTCCCGAACAAGAATTAGATGTATTATTAATAGAGTCTAAAACATATTGATAAATACCTACGGCCATTGTAGTTGGAATGGTGAAGGTAAAAGAATCATTTCCACTACCCGTAAAACTAGAAGGCAATAAATTTGCCGTTCCAGTTACACAATTTGAACCTGTTGTGAAAGATGCTTCATGATAAAATATTTTCCAGTTAACGGCAATATCACTTGATCCAACCGTGTAAACGGCGCTATCGACTCTTACTCTAAAAGTAGTACCCGATCCGCTTCCATTACAAATATCCGTTGGAACAACGGAGAAGGTTACGGTTGGTCGTGGATAGATAATAACACTTATGTTGTTTGTAGAAACCGTTCTAGAACAACCGTCCGATGTATTTGCTATTAAGGTAAAAGTTGCACTGTATGCTCCAGGAGCAAGTGTTGGTCCAACAAATACGCTAACTGAAGAATCTCCAGATCCTGTGGTAGGAAGGAGTGAGATCAAGGCCGCGTCGCCGGTTGCAGATATGGTCCAGCTAACTGGGCCACTTCCTGAACTTGGGTCGTATTGTGCGTTGGATATACTATAGGTAACGTTAACACTATCACCCTTGCAGGCAGAAAGCGTAGAATTCCCAGAAGGAACCGTTACAATAGGTTTTGGATTTACATCTACTTGTACACCTGTATTACCAGATCCACAAGCATTATTTACTGTTAAAAAGATTGAATCCTTATCGTTGGTTAAGGTTGGAGTATAACTCCAATCATCCGTGGTGTCTAAAACGTCCGTAGTGGTTTGAACCGTTGCTGCGGATCCTCCATCTGGTTTCTTTGACCAAACATAGGTTAGTACGCCAGCAGGAACTGGAGCTGGAACATTTCCTATAAAAGAGGCCAAAGAATCTTGACACTCGTTTACGGTTCCAATTCGCGTTAATACAACTGTTGGTACTGCTGTAACCTTTATGTAGTTATAGGGTCCAATGGTATCGATTGCGCTACAACCAACAGATGTTTCTTTAACGATGGCATAATAGGTCGTATAAACCCCCAAAGCACTTGCGTTGCTTATATTTAACGTACCCGTGGTGTATCCCGAGTAGTTTGGAGAACCTGCAGTGGTAATGGCAGTAGTGCCTGAGAAGGTTCCACCACTGGTATTTACATACCATTGATACGAAACTGCGGTTCCACAACCAACGGTTACCGTTGTTGGCAAAATAAGGGTTGGTGAGCCCGTGCCACAAAAGTCGTTGTTAACCGGTGGTTCTGAGGTTACGTTGATTTGAGCATTTGCAAGCCCAAAAGCAGCAGCCATTACAAGCAGTAACATGGTTACATGTTTGTAAAACGCTGATTTAATTTTGATTGATGTCTTTGGTGTTGAGACGATACTTCTATTAGTCATTTTAACAATATTTGTACAGGGGGCAAAAATAGTAAGATATTTTCAAAAAAAAATTATTTCATTAAATTTTATTGGACGTCTAAAATACGGTATGTAGTACTTTGAATACATTTCCTAAAAGTGGGGTAATTACTTGATTTTTTGTGTTTTATAGGGTATATAGTGTAGAATAAACGCCTTAACGGCTCGACTAATCCACATTAACCCACAACGCAACTTTTGACATTCTAATTTTAGATGACAATTGTGTTGAGTTTTATCATGTATTTAAAAATTAAATTCTTCTGAATTCAAAATACGAAGGTAGTTTTCGTATCTAAAGAGCTTAATGACACCATTTTCTACCGCATTTATCACCCCACATTTCGGTTCACTTTCATGCAAACACGTATTGTATTTACAGGTCGATAATACCCTCCGCATCTCTGGGAAGTAATGACTGATTTTCCAGGGTTCAATTTGATCTAAGCCAAACTCCTTAATACCTGGTATATCTATGATTTCCAAGCCCTTACCCTTAAACATCTGCGCAAAGGTGGTAGTGTGCTTGCCTTTTTGGTGTGCCTCGCTCACTGCATTTACTTTTTGATTGGATTCGGGCAAGATGATGTTTAATAAGCTGGATTTGCCTACACCTGAATGACCGAAAAACAAAGTAGTCATGTTGGTTAAGGTTGCCTGTAAGTTTGGATCCAAAACGCCGGTCACCAAAGAGGTCTTAAAGGTTTGATATCCAATAGATTCGTAAGCATCAATTAAGTAATCCAACTCTTCCAGCTCATGTTCTTCCAACAAATCGATTTTGTTAAACACGATGCCAGCCTTAATATCAAATGATTCACACGCTACCAAAAACCGATCGATGAAGCCTGTGGAAGTTCTAGGAGATTTGAGCGAAACTAAAATGAAAGCTTGGTCTATGTTGGAAGCTACTATGTGAAATCTGCTTTTGAGCTTGGTTGCTTTCCGTATAATGTAGTTGGTACGTTGGCAAACCTTAGAGATAATTCCCAGATCCTCAGAGTCAATTTCCAGCTCAACCCAATCGCCAACCGCAACTGGGTTGGTCAATTCCTTGCCTTGTAATCGCATCTTTCCGCGCAACCTGGCATCCAACTTCCGGCCATCTTCCAGCCAAATTTCGTACCAGCTTCCTGTTGATTTTGCTACGCGCCCAAGCATCTGTTAAAACACTTTGGTTGCAATCTGCTTGATAATTCGAGAATGTCCCATGGTATAAAAATGCAAAACCGGTGCTCCGTGCTTTTTAAGCTCCATGCACTGGGCTATACACCATTCCTTTCCAACTTGCTCTGCAGCTTCATCGGTCTTAGTAGCATCCATCGCCTTCGCCAAATCTTCGGGAATGTCTATGTTAAAAATCTTAGGCAGGTTAAACAGCTGAGATTTACGCGTTAATGGCTTAATTCCAGGTATGATTGGAATGTTAATTCCCTCTGCCCTACAAGCCTCTACATAGGCGAAATATTTCGTATTATCGAAAAACATTTGGGTGGTTATGAACGAACAACCCGCTTCAACTTTTCTCTTTAAGAAATTCAAATCACTGGTTGGATTGGGTGCATCGATGTGCTTTTCTGGATATCCAGCTCCACCAATGCAAAAGTTGGTTGGGTTGGGATTTCGCAGCTCTTCATCCAAATAAATGCCGTTGTTCATGTTAACCATTTGCTGAATGAGCTCAATAGCATTCTTATTACCCCCTTCTTCTGCAATAAAATTTCGCTCACCATGCTGATTATCACCACGTAAAGCCAGCACATTGTCGATTCCCAGAAAGTTTAAATCAATGAGTGCATTTTCCGTTTCGTCGCGGGTAAATCCTCCGCAAATGAGGTGAGGAACGGCCTCAACCTTAAATCGATTCATAATGGCCGCACATATAGCCACCGTGCCCGGGCGCTTCCTCAAGGATATTTTATTGTACGAGCCATCTTGTCGCTTGCGCAGAACATATTCTTCTCGGTGATAAGTAACATCAATAAAACTTGGATTTAATTCCATCAACGGACTTATTCGATCAAACAGAGCTTCAATGCTTCCACCCTTTAATGGAGGAAGGATTTCGAACGAAAACAAGGTGTCTTTCGCATTGTCTATATATTCAATTAATTTCATGTACCGTCCTTTTATACCCGCCTTTCCTTGGCATATGATTCTAATTTACAAAAATAGGTTTATGCCATACTTTACGGCTATAATAATTAATAAGCCTATGAAAATTCCTTGCAAACTGCGACTGTTCATCACAGTTGCAGCAAGCACTCCTAACGGGGAGCCCATAAATATGCCGACTATTATTGGGATGATGAAAAGAAATTGCAGATATCCAACGCCGCCTTTAAACAATACCGTTGGTGTGGCCATGGCATATATGAACAGTGAAGGAATGATCATGAGTGGTATAACACTGATGGAAATGGCGCTGGCCTTTTTTATATCAATCTTACCAAACAAGGTCAGCAACGGTATCATCGCAACGCCACCCCCCAAGCCACTAAAGGCTGATATTACACCTGTTAAAACACCGATGATTCCATACTTATACGCCACAAATGGTGGTTCAATATTCTGAACGTTTCTTTTATGCGACAACCAAGTTCTCCAGATCGTTGCAACAATCACCGTCAAAAAAACAGTTTTGAATACTTCTTCGCTGTACCAAGAAAAGGAGGTAATTAAATACGATAGGGTTAACCCGAAAATGGTTGCTGGAAGCGCAATGGTAACCACTTCGCGATGGAAAAAATTTCCGGAGCGGTAATGTTTAAAGCTGCTAATGAACCCAGAAAATAAAATGGCTAAGAACGAATTGGCCAGGATGAATCGGGGCAAATCCAGCGCATCTATGCCCTTGCTTTTAAACAAGAAGTCGAATACTGGGATGAATATAATTCCGCCTCCTACGCCCAACAAGCCGGAAAGAAATCCGCCTGCCATTCCAAAAATAACAAAGATGATGATTTCGCTTACTTCCAAGAGATGTGTTAGTTGCCAGCCAATATCTTGGCATACTTCACTCGGTTCATAAACAGTTCAGATGCCGACTTAATATCCGGATCGTAGTTGAATGTTGATTCTACCATGGCCCGGTCAAAGTAATATCTTGAACTCACTTCCGTTTCAAGGATGTTCATGATCTCCGTTTTATGACGGTCGATGTCTGTATTTTTATTGACCTTAAGGGTTGATTTTAGTACACTTATATTGGCTTCCATCGAGGCGTGGTACTCTTCAACTTTGGAATATTTCTCCAGCGCTTCAATCGCCTTTTCCGTTCCTGTTTCATACGAATAATCTTTGCCATTCAAAAAGTTCTTAAAATCCTGGAAGTCTTGACTCGTTAAATTGAAAGACTTAGGGTCATTTATTGCGTCGTGAGAATTGCGGTATTTGGTTGCAAAATCAAAAATGAGATCATTGCGCAACAAGCTTTGACCAATTTTGCTCAGCTCAGAAAATCCCGCTGCTACATCAGGAGTAACGCCTTCTCCATCGGTAACCTCACGGCCATTTCTCGTTTTAAATATATGCTTTAATGAATCCGCCACGATCACCGCTTTCCCGTTTTGTTTATGGGCGTAGTCTAAGCGCTGAATGCACCTGCCGGATGGAGTATAATACTTTGCAGTTGTGATTTTCATTTGAGTGTTGTAGGTAAGCATTCGGGTAGATTGCACCAAGCCCTTACCAAAACTTTTGGTTCCGATTACCACGCCTCGATCGAGGTCTTGAATAGAACCACTTACTATTTCAGATGCAGAAGCAGAACCTTCATCAATCAAAACAACCAACGGAATTTCTGTATCAACAGGAGAATTTAAGGTTTTGTATAATCGATCATTTTCTCGCTCTTTACCGCGCGTAGATACGATAAGTTGACCTTTTTTAACGAATACATTTACAATATTTACGGCTTCATGAAGGAGCCCACCACCATTGCCACGTAAATCCAAAATTATACTTTCAGCTCCATCTCGCTTAAGTTGCACCACGGCATCTTGAACTTCTTTACCCGCATCGGGCGTAAAACCAACCAGCTTTACATAACCCATTTTGTTGTCAATCATCCCAAAATAAGGCACGTTTTTAACCTTAATGGTTGCGCGCTCTACCGTAATGTTTTTCTCCCCTATTTCAGGTCGATCTACCGTTAGTATTACCGAAGTGCCGGCAGTTCCTTTCAATAAATCCGATAAATCACTGCTTGATTTTCCGTCTACAGATTTACCGTCTACTTGTGTTAAGATATCACCCGCTCGCAAATCAGCGAGCTGTGCTGGAAACCCTTCAAATACACGCGCTACCACTAACTTTCCATTCATATTTCGAATGTTAGCACCAATGCCTCCATAGCTTCCGGTTACCTGAAAACGATAGTCTTCGGCTTGGGCCTCACTGTAAAAATTGGTGTACGGATCTAAGCTATAAAGCATACCGTCAATGGCTTCTCGTATGAGCTTGCCTGGCTTTACCTCATCCACATAACTCAAGTTCACCTCTTTGTAAACCTGTGTAAATATGTCGAGATTCTTAGATACTTCGAAGTAGTCGTCAACCTGTTTAAAAGCCAGAGAAATACCGGCACAAGAAAGTAATATTAGTAATACGTGTTTTCTTTTCATTGAGGTTGAACTTTAAGCGATTGAACACAAAAATAAACGAACAAAGACTACCATGATGTTACATTTCACCTGAATTCGATGGTTTTATGATAAAATACCGACAAGTGTTGCGCAATAGCCAAAATTTGCGTTTCTCAAATTATCGCAATCACCTACATATCAACCTATTACGGCCTTAAGAAAGAAATAGGTATCAAAATATCGTGCTCTCGAGTTGGAGTACGAATTAACAACCAACACTAAGCACTGCTGCTATAGTAAATTCCTATTTCATATCTAAATACCATAGACATGCATTATTGTAGTTTTTGATGAATTTGTTTTGCAAATTAATAGCTCATCGCTATGTTCCATTTTTAATCCGGCACTGGGTCATGACCACTTCCTCCCCAAGGGTGGCATTTGGAAATTCTTCGAATGGTTAACCAAAGACCTTTGAAAGGACCATGTTTAGAAATTGCCTCCAAACCATACGAAGAGCACGTTGGATTAAATCGGCACGAGCTTGGAAAGAACGGAGAGATCAGAACTTGATATGCTCTAATCAGTCCTAAAAAGAGGAGTGATAAAATGTTAAGCAAGCCTTTTAGTAAAACCATGGATTACTTGTTGAAGACTGTTATTGATTTCGGAAAAGGAATGCGCTTCGGTTTGGCGATATACGATGGCTAAGGCAAATTGTTGTCCCGTTGGAATTCCACGTAACAACGCTTCTTTGTTATGCCGAAACGATTCTCGCATTCGCCGCTTAATCAAATTTCGATCAACCGCGTGCGGAAATTTTTTCTTCGATACCGTAAATAAAACCTGAAATGGTTGTGCAACTGGAAGCGAACACGATAAAGCAATCAGCAATATGTGTGCATGTGAAACAGCAAATCCTTGCTTATTAAAAAGCGCCGCTACAAGTTTAGGGGAACAGAGCCTTTCATGTTTACGAAAGGTTGTCATAGGTCAAATTCTTACCCTTTATGACGAGGCTCGTCAGATATCGACAGCTTTTTTCTTCCTTTAGCACGACGCGCTGCAAGAACTTTTCTACCGTTCTTGGTGCTCATGCGCTCACGAAAACCGTGCTTATTTCTTCTCTTTCGATTCGATGGTTGAAATGTTCTTTTCATCGCTTATTTATATACCTATTATAACCTGCCCTTAAAAAGGGTTGCAAAGATAAGAACTCTTCGAGCATTTGCAATTACTTTTATATAATTCGTTGTAATAATTAAAAGGGGTGCTTTCCCTTAAACAAATTTCACCCACATCAGTCACTTTATCATTACAAATTATTATCTTTGATTAACCAGACCAAACCAAATTTTTACCATGAAAATGATTCAATGCACCCAGTGCGGGAAGGCCTTGAAGGGCCGTTGCGACAAAATATTTTGCGACAAACATTGTAGAAACGAACATCACAATCGAGTAAATCGGAAGAATAATGTTGAACGTGATGTGAATCGAATTTTACGAAAAAATCGTCAAATTCTTGCCGCACTTAAAAAAAATGAACTTACCAAACATCCCAAAATGGAATTGTTTCGTGCAGGATTTAATTTTGAATTTTACACGCATAGCACCGTAAATTCAAATGGTGTTACCTGCTTTTTTTGTTACGACCTTGGATATTTACCAACGGAAAACAATTACTTTGCACTGGTAGTGCAAAATGATTATGACGGCTAAAGAATCTGCAGTTACTTTCTTTTCAAAAACACGTGAATTTCTGCAACAGGAAGTGATCTCAGGCATCAAAGAAACCATTATAGTAATGGACATTGTGTTTGCTGTTTTGCTAATCGTTGGAGCGTATTTGCTCTTGCGTTGGATCAAAATAATGATCCACAGCGAAACCATGACACGACGTTTATCAGTAGGTCAGCAATTTGCTTACTATCAACTTGCTAAATACTTTTTGGTAGTAATAACTTTTGTTTTAGTACTTCAATCGCTGCATCAAAACGTTACCATACTTCTTGCTGGTTCTGCAGCTCTCTTAGTTGGAATTGGTCTTGGACTTCAGCAACTCTTCAACGATTTAGTTAGCGGCTTTTTTCTTCTCTTCGAAGATACGGTGCGCGTTGGAGATATAATTGAAGTGGATGGAATGGTGAGCCGAGTTAAAGAAATTGGAATTCGAACATCAAGAGTGAAAAACAGAGATGGCATCGTTGTGGTTATTCCAAATTCAAAAATTGTAAGTAATAGCGTAATTAATTGGAGCACAGACAGTTCCGTTACCCGATTTAATATTGCTGTTGGAGTGGCCTATGGTTCGGAGGTTGACAAGGTGCGAAAGGTGCTGATCGATTGCGCATTTCGCCATAAGGAAGTAGTTAATTCCCCAAAGCCCATATGTAGGTTCACCGATTTTGCGGATTCTTCGCTCAATATGGAGCTTCTTTTTTGGACCCGAAACCGATTTAGAGTGGAAGATGTTAAGAGTGATTTGCGATTTATGATCAACTCTGAGTTTATTAAACACAACATTAAAATACCCTTTCCACAGCGCGACCTGCATTTTAAAACCGATTTTCCCAGCAGCAAGTTGGATCTCAATTCCGATCGACCGCAAGATCTTCCGAAACCGCCTTTATAAACCGTATTCATTTTTGAGAAGACCGGTAGGCCTTCCGTTAAGACTAACCTGGTTCTTTTCCGTCCAATACGCCGCAATTCCATCATCACCTTTTTTAATGGCCCATTTTTCCATTTCTGTTCTATTGCGTTCAAAGGGCATTATGGGCACTCCAAATCCGCATGATGACATTATGAGTTCTACATTGAGCTTGATGAGCTGACGCGCACCTAAATAGTTGGGAAACAAGGCAATGTATTGTGCCCACTCATCATCTCTCGGGTGGATGGCAAACGCGCTTCCATACATTCTAAGGATTAATGGATTTTCTTCAAAGGCACACATCATGATTGTCATTCGGTCGTCTTCCAATAAATGAGCCGCTGTTTCATTTCCGCTGCCCGTTAAATTTAACCAAACCACCGTTTTATCATCCACAATGCGAAAGGCATCCATTCCTTTTGGAGATAGGTTGATGAATCCATCACTTGGCACCGTAGAAACAAAAAAGATGTGTTGCTGGGCAATAAACTCAATGTGAAATGGCTCGAATGCTGTGCTCTTTTTTCCCATACTTCAAGAATTTGCATCCAAATTTAGCTCATTTTGTTCGACCCATTCCTATCAACGAGGCCAATACAAATTCTTCGTCATTAAAATTTGTGGAGGGTTCTGGAATTTCCTGAACTTCCACATTCAAAAAGTCATTTTCAGTTAAAAGTGCATGCAATTTTTCAGAAGTGTACTTCTCAAAACCAAAATCCGCAAAGGCCATTTCATCCATGATGTGCTTGGGCCTTCCTGCAATAACCAAACGACCTTCTGGTTTTAAAACACGCTTAATTTCAGCAAGTTGCGCTTTTGATTCTTCCCAGAAATAAATGGTATTAACGGTGAAAACACAGTCAAAACTTGCGTCAATAAATGGCATCGAGTTCATATCTCCGCAAACAAAACGGATTGAATTCCTATGTTCAAAATTCTGCATATTACGCTTGGCTTCTTCAACCATTTCTGGTGAAAAATCAAGACCCGTATATTGAATGCTTGGTTCAATATTGAACATGGTAGGAACAAAATATCCATTGGCCATGCCCAATTCTAAGATATGCTCATCCGCACTTAAGTTTAATACCGGTAACGTATTTTGATACAACGAGGCATTGCCCTCAACCATCATATCTGCAACTTTCTGTGCGTGATCTCCGTGTGGTTTGCGCAACTGCGCGGCAATGAGTTTTAATTCTTCTTCCGTTTTCATTGATCTTGTTTTTGGAATTATTTGATGTTTACTTCTTCTTCACGGAAACCTCCCACAACGATTCAATCAACCCACTCCACGAAAACCGAAGCCTTTCAATCGTTATGTTTTCAATCATAGCTGCTTCCCGCTTATTGGAATAAAAATCTTGTATCGACGCTGCAACATCCTTTGCATCCACGGCACATACATACCCAGTTTTTTGATGTGGAACCAGCTCTGCCAATCCTCCAACATCTGTAACCAGCATGGGCTTGTTGTAAAAATAGGCAATTTGAGTAACCCCACTTTGGGTGGCATGTAAATATGTTTGCACCACAAGGTCCGAAGCACAGAAATAGGTTCCAACCTCTGCATCCGGAATAAAGTTATGTACCCGAACCAAGTGCTTTTCGAGCTGATGCTCTTGGATAAAAGCATCGTATTCTTCGCGTTGGTCGTAAAACTCTCCGGCTATGATGAGTTTTAGTTTCATGGCTTCTAAATCGAGGTGGATCAACGATTCGAGCAACAATTTCAAACCTTTGTACTTTCGGATAAAGCCAAAAAACAGCATGTAGTTCAACGATGGATCTAAGTCTAATTTGGCAAGCGCCTCTTCTTTAGAAATGGCCTTTCCAAAGTTGTCGTACATCGGGTGCGGGTTAAACTTCTTAGGTTTATATCCATCAAAACCTTCCAAATCCTTTAAAACAGCCCTCGACATGGCCACAAAACCATCACAACTTCCAACAAAGTATTTGGTAAAGAGTGCATCACCAAATCGTTTTTCGTGCGGGATAACATTGTCGGTTATGGCCACAACGCGAGTATTGCTCCTCCATTTAATGAGGCGGGCCACCGTTCCTAAACAAGGCCCCATAAAGGGCAGCCAATATCGCATAATCACCAAGTCGTATTTGTTCTTTCGGAACTTAAATCCTTGAATCAACCAGTTGAATGGATTGATGGAATTTAGCCCAACCGTAATATCTAAGTCGGCGGGTTTTTCTTCATCGCTCCACTGACTCTTACCTGGAAACAAAAAGGAAGGATATTGAAGCTTAAAGGTTAAGATTTTAACGGTATGACCTTCATCCATTAGCCGTTGCGCCAGCACTTGATTAAAGGTGGAAATTCCGCCTCCACGCAATGGCCATGAAGGCCCTATGATTAATATGGATTTGCTATTTTTCAATTGTAATGGGTTGGATTGCAAAGGTAAGAAAGTAAGAACAAGTGTTGACCTGCTGTTAACAAGGGGTGCCAACCCATTTAACCGAAAGGAAATATTCTTTATCGTGGAATGTTTTAAAATCTTTGTTTCATTGCACGTTCAATACTATGCGTAAAACCATTCTGATTATAACGCTTTTGTACGCAGCTATTGGGTGTAAGAAAGCCGATCAGCCAACGAACCCTTCTTCCGAACAAGCATACGATGTAGTGCTGGTTGTGGGCCAATCTAATACTATGGCCGGCATCGCATTTGATGCCGAACTCGACACAATTGATGCTCGCATTTTACAATTGGGGCGTTGGAAATCAGACGATTATGAGCTTCTATTAGCCCAAGACCCCTTACAGCATCACGATCAACGCACCAACACCATTGGCTTTGCAATGACCTTTGCCCGTTTGTATGCAAATCAACTCTTGCCTCTTTCAAATAAAATGATTCTAATACCTTGTGGGAAAGGAGCTACTGGCTTTAGAGGAAGTGATTGGAATAGAGGAGATGAATTATACAACGATGCGTTAAAAAGGCTCCGATACGTTCTTGATCGCTATGCAAACGCCCGCTTAAAAGTTATTCTTTGGCACCAAGGAGAAGATGATGAAGGATTTGCAGATTACCAATCGAGACTAGATTCGTTTATTTCGCAGTATCGAATGGATGTGAATTCGAAAGAAACTCCTTTTATCCTGGGTGGAATGGTACCATATTGGGTTGAACAAGATTCGGACCGAATTGAAATAAATACCATCATTGAAGATGGTCCAAACCGCATGGATAGGGTTGGATACGCCGATCCATTAAAACCCTTTCTCATTGAAAAACCGGATAACACCTTCGATGAAATTCATTTTGACGCTCAGGGGCAACGAGAAATGGGTCGGAGGTATTTTGATGAGTATAATGAACTGACTAAGTGACCGAAGGTTGCGAAACTAAAAAGAGCCACAACCATCGGCTGCAGCTCTTTTGTTAATTTTTTTTTATTCTACCATTTGCTGGTATCGAATCCTTCGGATCGGTCGTCGCGGTTTCCACGATCGCTGTTGCCTCCACGGTCTCTTCCACCGTATCCGCCACGATCTCCACCACCATTACCTCCTCGGTCTCCACCTCGGTCGTTTCTTCCTCTAAAGCCGCCACGGTCTCCACCGCCGCTTCCGCCACGATCTCCGCCACTGCCCTTGTTGAAGCCACCACCGGCTGGTCGGTCGTTGTTACGGAATCCACCGCCACCGCTACCACCACCACCATTGTAGGGGCGCTTTTGTCCAAATCCGCCGCCACCGCCGCCGTCTTTGTTTTCACGAGGTACGGCAACTTTTACAACAATAGTACTTCCTTGGTACTCTGTCTCGCTTAACTCGTCGATGGCTGTTTGTCCTTCTGCATCGGCCATCTCAATGAAGCCAAAGCATTTAGATCTACCTGTGTCGCGGTCCATTATAACCTTTGTAGAGGTTACTTCACCGTACTTACTAAATAAGCTGCGCAAACTGTCTTCGTCTGTGTTGGGACTTAATTTTGCAATAAAAATGTTCATAAATAAAAAATATAGAATAGATACGTTTAATTGGAATGGTTGCTAGTTGGTCGAACTCTGTATTAGATATAAACAAATATTAATAGACATAGCCGAACAGCATTGCGCCATTCTTATACAAAAGTACGAATTCGGCAATTATTTACTTCTTCATAAAAAAATTAATTATAAACCCAGTTCCTTTTTCTGGTCAGCGCTCAATTCTGAAGGCGCATCAATCATTACATCTCTCCCCATGTTGTTCTTAGGGAAGGCAATTACCTCTCGAATGGACTCCGTTCCGCTAAGTATAGCCGACAATCGATCAAAGCCAAAGGCTATGCCACCGTGCGGTGGTGCTCCATATTCAAAGGCATTCATCAAAAAGCCAAACTGTTTACGCGCTTCTTCCGGTGTAAATCCAAGTAAGTCAAACATTTTTTGCTGTAAGGTCTTATCGTGAATACGTATGGATCCACCTCCCACTTCCATGCCATTAATAGCCAAGTCGTAGGCATTGGCTCGTATGGCTCCTGGATCGCTATCAATTAACGACAAGTCGCTGGCTAAGGGGCTGGTAAATGGATGGTGCATGGCATGAAAGCGCTTGTTATCTTCATCCCATTCCAATAATGGAAAGTCAACAACCCAGCACGCCTTAAACTCATCTTTCTTGCGCAAACCTTGCGTATTGGCAATGTGCAAACGCAAGTCGTTCATCTGCTTCTGGGTAGTGGCCTTATCGCCGCATAAAACAAAGATTAAGTCGCCGGGTTTGGAGTCTGTGGCATCCACCCACGCTTGCAAGGCATTGGTATCAAAGAATTTATCGACCGATGATTTCAAACTTCCATCGTCGTTTACTCTGCAGTAAATTAAGCCCTTAGCTCCTACTTGAGGCCGCTTAACATAATCGGTTATGGCATCAATTTCTTTTCGTGTGTACACATTTCCACCTTCCACTCGTATGCCAATGATGGATTCGGCTCCATCAAACAATCCAAAGCCCTTTCCTTTAGCTGCATCATTCAGATCGTTAAACTTCATCCCAAAACGAAGATCCGGCTTATCAGAACCATAGTTTTCCATGGCGTATTGATAGGTAATCACTTCTATGGCGCCCAAGTCGTAATCAATTACTTCTTGAAACAAGCCTCGAATCATGCCTTCAAAAATGCTCAACACATCATCGCGTTCCACAAAGGTCATTTCGCAATCAATTTGTGTAAACTCAGGTTGACGATCCGCTCGAAAATCTTCGTCGCGAAAACATTTTACAATCTGAAAGTATCGATCAAAACCCGAAACCATTAACAGCTGTTTAAAGGTTTGTGGCGACTGCGGCAAGGCGTAGTACTGCCCTTCGTTTAGTCGAGAGGGAACTACAAAATCGCGCGCACCTTCGGGTGTTGATTTTATTAAATACGGTGTTTCAACTTCAATAAAACCATTGGAACACAGGTAGTTACGAATTGCCATATTGGCTTTGTGGCGCAAAAACAATCGATTGCGCAACGGGTTGCGACGCAAATCGAGGTAGCGATATTTTAGCCGCAGCTCTTCCCCACCATCGGTATCATCTTCTATGGTAAAGGGTGGAGTGAGCGAGGCGTTTAAAACCTCCAATTGATCTACAATTATTTCAACATCGCCCGTTGGCATGTTGGGATTTTTATTGCTCCGTTCGGTCACCGTTCCAACCACTTTAATTACGAACTCGCGACCCAAGGAGCGCCCTTCTTCCATTAATTTTGCGTTGGTGTCTTCGTTAAAAGCCAATTGCGATAGGCCGTATCGATCTCGTAAATCGATGAAACTCATACTTCCAAAATCTCTTCTGCGCTGAACCCAGCCGCATAGTGTAACGGTTTTCCCAACTTCAGAAATGCGTAATTCGCCGCAATTGTGTGTACGTAACATAGGTGTGTTTATTTCGGTGGATTGGCTGCACATTATGTGCATCCAAAACCCGTTTCATTCAGGCGGCAAATATACGTTGAACAGAATTTATGTATTGGATAAAGTGGAACGAAGTGATTGACTGAGAACAAGCCTTTGCCAACTGACTTTGCTCAGGTCCTTTTATCAAATGGATTCATATTAACGGATTTTAATCATGTCCATTTTATCTAATCGAAAAACTTCATCATTAAATTTAACAAAGTTTTTTTAGGATGACGGCACTGATTGCTCTATGTAAGCTATCCCATTTTGATTTTCAATCAACTTAACCACGGCAGTATGTGAAAAAGTGTGCATGAATGCGTGGTGTGTTGTCAACACCGCATCTTGAATAGCCTGATTATCTTCCAATGATGTTATGGTTAAACCAACATCCTCACATTGCTTTTTGGATATATGTCTTGCGTGTGACTTCTGCTGCTTATGATCGGAAAACATTTTCAATATTGGCTTAACCTTTGACTTGTTTCCGTTGCACATATTTTTAGTTAACCACTCTTCCACCATATTTTCTGACCAATCGATAGCCTGCTTACAAGCTCCAAGGAAAGTAGGGTGATACTTACCTATAATAACCTGCCACAGTGGTGCTGCCTGAGGATTCAACTTAATATCCCTTTTTGCTTCTTCAAACTCATTAAGTACGGCTTGACATGCCAAGCCTCCCATCTGAGGGTCTATAGGGCCTAGGTTTGAATGTTTACCCATCACGATCCTTTAGATGACAATGCAATCATTGTTCCAGCTGACATTGATATTTGCGGAACAATAACTCTTATATCAAGCCCAAACATTGAATACAAATAATCAACAACAGACTCGGTAGCTGCCAAATCACCTCCTGGTGTGTGCAAAATAAGGTCTAGTCCTTTGCTTTTATAAAGTTTATGTATAGCCAACATAAAACCCGATTTGTCTTTGTCATTAACCGCAGTGTCTGGTGACTTTGGTTTCTGCAAACACCCTGAATAATAGGCAATTACATTTCTTCCGGTCAGGTCGGACACTTGTTTTAGGTATTTTCTGCGTACCTTATCTAAAGCACTTTCATTTGGGTTTGCGTTATGCTCTTCTTGAATTTCTAATAAAACTTCGTTCCAGTTTGGCATAAATAATTGTATTACATTATCACTTCCGTACTACTTGAAGTTTTTACTGGAGTGTAGTTACCATAAAGAGTAAATTTCACAATATAGTCTCCGCTTCCGTTCCATTCAGGTCTAACATTAGAGTTATGAGAATTGATTGACATCATATCATTGTACTCTTGGATCAATTCGCTATCATTTTTTCGTATATCTTTCGTTGGCATGTCGCAAAAATATAAATGTTATGGCATTTTTTATTGACCTTAACTCAATGCAGCATTTATATAGTATGTTGTATGCTTGATCTTTTCAAATAATGATTTATTAAATCCTTAATCCGCCATCAATCAAAGCGAATTCCAAAAACCGCCAACAAACCATACGCATCTTCTTTAGTAAATCGTGCGCCTTCTAATGCGTTCTGAATTCAAAATATGAATCGAACTCAGGTTGGTAGTTAACTGCGCCTCGAAAATCCGCCTTTGTTAAGTTTGTTTGGCGGAAGGAAGCGTCTAAGAGATCGGCCCTTGTGAAGTTGGCTCTTTCCAAATTCGCTTCCACAAAATCAACCTCCTGTAATTCGCATTCTTCAAAACTGGATTCGGATATTTTAGTCTGATAAAAGCTCGACATGTTGAGTCTGCAGTTCTTGAAATTTACGTCAAACAAGAACGGATTGCATGCGTTAAAGTCTAATCCCAGCAATTTACAACCAATAAATTCTACATTTTTTAAAGAAGTTTTTAAAAGTTTGCAGTTGCTTAAGTCGCAATGTACAAAGGTGCAATCTTCGAAAATTAAGTTGCTTAATACGAGCGTTTAGAGTTGACAAGAATCAAATGTACATTTCTCATATTCAGCATATTGCATTCCAATTTCCAGGAAATTGATTTTATTAAATTCTTCGTCGTATATCGTTGCCTTCATCACTCCATCTTTTATTTAAACCATCAAAAATAACCATGAACCTTTACAACCCCCGAAAAAAGTTGGTAGTAATGGCTATATTTGGGTGTTCTGTTTCAACATTTGGCTTTTCCTGTCAATTTTCGACAATTTGCCAAAACACCATCAAATGAAAAAGGCATTTATTGATCAATTGAAGACTAATTTGGAACTGGTTTTGCCAGAATCCACATCCGTAATTGATGCTTTATCGGAGCTTTTAAATACTAGTAAAGAAAGTGTATATCGGCGGTTTAGAGGCGAAACAAGTTTTACCCTCGAAGAACTTATTCTCATTCGCGAAAAGCACAAAATTAGCTTGGATGCCTTGTTTGATATTGAGAACACCGCACAGGTAAGTTTTAGATCGCTGTATTCTCATGAAGATGCCTTTATGAAGTATATGCTCGACATCAACGACTTGTTCAATGATTTGCGTTTGCTGCCCGATACAAAGCTTTTGAATGCCGCAGAAAATCTGCCTTTCTTTCGTCACCTAGCGTACCCACATTTGGCCAATTTTAAAAAGTTTTATTGGCAGCGTTCGGTCATGCATCGAAAAGAATTTCAAAATAAGTTGTTTTCGATTGATAATGCGGATGAAGAGACAACCACCTTGCACGCCACCTTATCCGATCAATACAACCAAACCGAATCGGTAGAAATCTGGACCGCCAACACCTTAGTAGGAACACTAACCATACTCGAATACTATCATACCTGCGGCATGGTTGATACAAACACTTCACTTGAGGCTGTGTACTCAGATATTAAGAACTTGGCCATTGATCTACTCGACCAAGCTAAGAACGGATACAAAACGCTTTCTAATGGGGAAGTTGGAGGTAAGTTTACCCTCTTTCTTTGTGAGTTAACCGTCGACAACAATGGTATTTTGCTGCTTTCGGAGGAAAAACCAAGATATGCCGCCATTGGCTTTAACGCCATCAATTCGTTGCAAAGCACCAACTCCTTGTTGCTCGAAGAATGCCATGTGTGGTACGATGCCATCATACAAAAATCGGTTAAAGTTTCGGGTGCTTCAGAGCGCATTCGGCTCACTTTTTTCAACAATATGATTCGCTTAATCAATGAGTCTTCGCTTCGATCTCTGGGCAAGGTTGTGACCTAAATTGCCTCATTATCAATGTAGTCCCAAATCTTACCTGTCCACAGCTTTTCTTCAACATCCCCCGCTAACATAGGAAAGGCCTTTAGCTCTACTCTTCTTTTTTGAGCAGCTATGGTGTTGTTTCGAAGGTTGGAAACCTTACCAATGAGCATCGAGTTCAGGTCTTTACTAAAGGCCACAATAAAGTAATCATCGCTTCCCAGACGATACCCGTTGTTGAGCAGGGCTTCTGTAGTTCGCATGGCCGTATTTGTATTTCGAGGAACGAGGTAAATCTTGTTGCTAAAATACGCTTGATCCTGTGCTTCGAACTCAATTTTAACCCACCCACTGTTCGATGAAACGAAGGGGGGAATCATGCGATCGCAATTAAAGGTACCCATTGATGAAATATTGAAACGGCGTTGCAACTGGGCTGTAATCGCAGTATCGCGGGCAAAGTTCACATTCAACTCTTTTTTCCATTGCATTTCTTTCGACTTATGAAAAGTTTTGCGCTTGTCAATATCGGTGGCCAACTCTTGAAATTCTATTTTGGATTGTTGGATGAGCTCCTCGTTGTGCGTTCGCTCCAACTCGTACGTTTCGAAGGCATGCAAGGAGGAGGCATACAAGTGCTCGGGCACCACAGGGTAAGCGTAAAGTTGTATGGCCAATCCACCCTTTGGGGTAAGCTCAATGCTGTAACACTGAGCATTGGCAGTATCTCGTTGAAGATTTAAGTCTTCCCAAACCACATTAAAGTACGAAGGATGAAAGGTGGATCTACTTTCGTCAATTTCAAAAATAGTAGAATCGAAAACCTTAAGTTCAGGAAACTCCTCGCGTTTGTAATCGAAGGTAAATGATTGTTTTTCAACGTCTTGCAATCTGGGCTCCAACATTTCAAAGGCATTCAAGGTCTCCATTTTTTTTGATGCTTTCTGAAGTTCCTCAGCGGCCTTTGTCTTGCGGCTTTCAAGAACTCTTATCTCCTCAAAAAAGGCATTTTTTTGTTTTTGATAGCGCTCGGGCAGCACAACATGGCTGTTTGGTGTAATTACTTGATCTTTGCCAATGTTTACCCAGCCCGTTTGATGATACTCATATAAATCGAAGTCGGTATCGGCAGTGTTGCTGACTAGACTTATGGTGATTTCTTTCCCCGCGTTCAGATCAATTTCAGAACCTTCTTTCCAGGCGCGCACTTCGATCATTCCGGCCGATTCTAATTGATATTTCTTCCCATCGCTTAAGGTTTCCATGTGCAAGCCAGCGAGCGCAAAATCCAATTGATCTCTAAATTCTCGACACTTAATTTCTATCTCAACTTCGTCTAAACCAAAGCTGTGCGCCGGTATTTTTAGGGTGCTACCACTTGCCAAGGTAATAAATGTGTCTCGGCCGTTGTGAATGAAAATAGAAGTAAATGGAAGTTGGTCTAAGGCTTCAACCTTGCTTGAATCTGAAACTAAAATTTTAGTCGACAAGCGCGCTTCTTGTGCCGCATTCGTATTGTTTGATCTGTTATAAAACCACGCCGCAACCAGCAGCACTGCCGCGGTTCCCGCAATTAAAACCCCCTTGGTAATTGCACTCATCCCACTGGAATTGGACAATCCAGGATGAGCCGCTTGAGCGCGTTTAAGGATGGTTTCGAAATCAACCTTGTTTTTGATTGATCCTGGGTTTGGATGCTTCTTATCTTGAATAAATTTCATTTGAATACTCTTAATTGTGTACGAGCTTTTTTAACGATTTTATGGCTCGATGTAAACGTACCTTGGTTGCAGAAGTACTTAAATCCAACACCTGTGCTATTTCTTCGTGCGACTTGTTTTCGAAGTACTTCAATTCAATTATGTTAAAGTCTTGTGGCCTCAATTGGCTTAGGTTTTGGATGATTTGATCGCTTTTAAAACTACTTACGTCTTCGCCCAGTTCCACCGACAAGTTTTCCAACTCTTCCAGTTCAACCCGCACAATTCGTTGGTTTTTCTGTCGTCTAAACTGATTCATTACTTCGTTGTATCCAATCCGAAACAACCAAGCCCCAAAAGGCAGACCTCGATTTTGGTATTGATGCAACTTGGTTAATACCTTTACAAATATTTCGGACGTAACATCGTGCGCAACATCCTCATTTTCAACCCGCTGAAACACAAATGAAAACATAGACGGATAGTATTTTTTGTACAAAGGCGCAAAATATTGTGGATCCACTTTTGCTCGTTCGATGGTTATGCGTTCCAATTCAAGGTCTGAATTGGCCGAAACTTTGACAGGTGGTTTGGACTTTACATTCATTCGGTTGGTTCACTTATTTTCTCTTCCCAAAAGGCGTTTAACTCATCCAAAAAAAAGGGCACGCCAACTACAATGGTTTGCCGCGTAGCAACACCGCTGTATTGCGCCGGCATCCACTTTGTTAAGGAAATTAATCTTCGCGCCTCAGCTTCGCATCCATTTCCAAGCGAATCTACCAAAAACACCGATTCAACGTTTCCATACCGGTTAATACCAATCTTGCATTGAACGTAACCTGAAGTTCCGTTTTTGATTGCCGGCATCGGAAAGACCATGTTTTCATAAAAGAAGGCCTTTAGTGAATCATTGCCACCCGGATATCTCGGTCGCCAGTCGTTTTTTGGATTGCGCAGCACTTCATCCGTTTCATTTAATACAATCGGTAATGTGTCGTACGATATTGCCTTACGCAGCTTAATAGTGCCCGTAGTTTGAGCATGGAGGTTGGTACCAATGCTTGCCATCAAAACGATGCCAATGAATGCGCTGTATGCAAAAATGCGGAAACGATTTGCTTTCATTGTTCTAATAACGGTGTTTCAACTAAAGGTTACATCTAATCAAAGAAATTTTAACGATTCACGTCAAATTATATCCTTAGAGCTGCCAAGGTAAATGAGAATGTGAGTAGAGCGTGCAACCAATTTCAATGGATGGACGTCTGCTTGATAACAAATTATTTAATTATCAGCTCCAACGTTTTTGAATTTGGGTTCGTACTAACTACATCGGCGCTAAATAATGCCAAGGTTTTCACTAAAATAAAATAGCAAAATGAAAAGATTGAAAGTAAAATCACTCGTAGGCCTCATCGGGCTACTTATTTTTGGAATGGGTTGCGGAGACAACATTGTTCCGGACAATTCTAATCCAAATGGAACAACCACAAAGGCTAAGTTGAATGCACTTCAGGCCAAGCTCGCTCCGCAAACACAAAGGTTCTCAATTGATGCTACCAAGTATCAGTACTTTACTACCCAATATGGAACACAATTTAGCTTTGCTCCCAATCTTTTTGTAGATGGAAGTGGAAGTGCCGTGAGTGGTTCTGTTGATATTGAGATTCTTGAATTAAAAACGGTTTCAGACATGTTCTTGAGTGGTGTAACAACCGTTTCGGGCAATTCTCTTTTATCGAGCGGCGGTATGTTTAAAATAGAAGCCAGTCAAAATGGTACACCGTTGCAGTTAAAAAGCAATGGATCGTTTGATGTAATGATTGCGAATGAAGGCCTTTTCGACCCATCAATGCAACTCTTTGTTGGTCAGGAAACTGGCGACGAAGAAAATGTTGTGGTTTGGGTAGAAGCCGATCAAAAACAAGGATGGGTTATGGGCGATTCAACCCAAGGTGGCGGCAGAGATACTGCACGATACTACTTGAACGTAAAATTCTTAAGCTGGTGCAATCTGGATAAATATTACAGTGGCGGTATTGACCTCACAACCATTGATGTTACGTTGCCGGACGACTATACGAATGTGAACGCTAATGTTTTTCTTTTCATTGAAAATGACAATGCTTCGGTACGATTGTTTGGAGATAAAACCAAAGAAACTTTTAATACCGGTAGTTACAAAATACCCGTTGGATTTAACATTAAAATTGTTGCCGTAGGACAATTGGATGGAAAGCTCTACTACAAAATAGTGCCAACTACCGTGGTTGTAGACCACGAAGAAATCATATCCACTATGGATGAAATAACCGAAGCCGATTTAGAAACGGTTCTTCAAAATCTTTAGAAGGGCAAATCAGCAAAACGATCAAGGAAATGTGAACACCTCAATGCAAGTTGGGGTGTTTTTTTTGGCCTTTAGTTAAGAGCAGCGTTCTTTTAACCTGAGTTCGATTCATATTTTGAATTCAGAACGCTTGTGAACAGTGAGTTTCGAGTAAAAATTGCGAAGACAGGGCGGGTCCTTTCGAGTAATTTTTACGATGAAAATCGCTTTTCACAAGTGTAAAGCGGACTTTTGTATATAAAACCCTATTAGCTTCGTTGAAATCAGTCGGTTTATAAACATAAACCTTCCTGTTTTCGCCTTACTTCTTGGGTTCTATACAAATCTGAATTTGAAAAGATTAATCGAACTCAGGTT
>JBLHHI010000031.1:0-29563 GCA_047614125.1 Bacteroidia bacterium
GACATACCCATGTCATCCTCCAACTTACCGGGCGGTGCTTGGTCTTCACCACACAGCGGTGTGATGGCAGCCAATGTGTTTAAACCATCGGTAGCACCTACAGATAATCCATTTTACATCAGCTATAAATACGTTGATGCCAAGGGATGTAGAGGTTCCGATTCGGTTCAAGTTCAAATTGAAGCCTTGCCTAAGATTTCGATCTTAAATGAGGATACATCAATATGCAGAACGGCCAATATGATGATACCGGTAACCGCTACCTACAGCAATACTTCGGGTATTACATGGGTACCGTTTAAAGGAAGTGTGAGCGATAACAAGGCCAAAACAACCAATTACAGCTTTACATCACCTGCCGACACAGTTGGCCGAGTGAGTTTGTATGTTCAAACTGAGCCTGGTAATGCATGTCCGTTTGTGGATGACATCTACTTTGTAACGATACACCCCATTCCGAACGTAACCCTAACGGTTGATGATCCAAAGGGTTGCAACCCGCACAGCACGTCGATGACGGCTGCAATCAACAATAAGATTGACCCCGCAACGGCAACCTATGCTTGGACGTACTCCGATGGAGGAAGTGGCAACACGGCTACGGTAAATCACCAGTTTACTACCAACGGAACCAATACCATTGATTTGATTGTAAAATCTGCCTTTGGTTGCGACACCACGGTAACCACGGATGTAGAAGTATATCCAATACCAACGGCCTTGTTTACTCCCGATCCAAACAACTCTACCACCGCTGCTTTACCTCGTTTTAGATTTGGCAACAAATCGACGGTAGACAATGTATTGGGAAGCTTTATTGAGACCAACGAATGGGACTTTGGAGATCCAACAGCGGTAGATGATACATCAACGCAAATCAATCCGGTGTTCTTCTATCCAGCCGATACCGGAACGTATATGGTAACCTTGCGAGTAACAACCAATTACGGATGTACCGACGAGTTTAGCTATCCAGTTATTATTGGTCCAGACATCTTGGTATTCATACCAAATGCATTCTCGCCAGATGGTGGAGGCCCACAAGCAAACGATGGATTTAGAGCCATTGTGAACGACGGGGTTCGAGATTATCATATGATCATCTTTAACAGATGGGGCGATAAGCTGTTCGATACGGTTGACCGAAATGCCGAGTGGGATGGAAACTTTAAAGGACTTCCAGCTCAACAAGACGTATATGCTTACTACCTAGAAGTAATAAGTTGGAGTGGAGATCCTTACAGCTACAGCGGTACGGTAACCTTGCTTCGATAAAGTTTAACTTTAATGTGAGAAAGCAGTGGATATCCCACTGCTTTCTTTTTTTAAGTCTGATTGAATAATTGTATATTAGAACTGTCAAATTGTGGTGATTCGTACTATATCAATATGGATGCTTTTTATGCTTATGACCTTCACGGTCAGAGCCACTCATATTGTTGGGGCAGACCTGACGTACGAACATATTCAAGACAATAAATACAAAGTATTTGCTACCATTTATCGAGATTGTGCAGAGTGCAAACTAGCTGGCGGGGGTGGGGGAAGCAACACAACAGACTGCGGAAAGTTCGACTTGTATCTTAAATCATCTGGAAAGAACGGATGTACTCCAGCTGCACTTGCTACCTTTTCTTTGCAGCGCACCAGCATCGATCAAATCATTCCGGTTTGTCCCACTGTTCAAACCTTATGCGAAACTGATAATGACTTACAATTGGGCATTGAGGCACATGTGTTTTATGCCATTGTAGATTTTGCTGCCTACGAATCGTACAAGTCGTGTGGATATGATTTGTACATTAACTTGTCGTCTCGTTCTGATGATATTGATAATATAACGGGCGAATCAAATGGCGATTTACGATTATATGTCGACGCATACATCGACCCATTTGCTGCCATTCACAACTCACCCTTATTTTATGACGACCCGCAAGTAATACTGGCGGCCAATCAACCTGTGCGAACCTATTTAAGTAAGGGAAATTATGGAACGGACTCCATTTCAGTGCATCTGTCTTCGGCCTACCGCGATTACAATAAGACCGTAACGTATGCTTCTGGATATAGCAAGGACAAGCCATTAACTGTTTGGTGCAATGGAAGTTCGGCTTGTACTCCAGATCCTACTGCGAACCCGCCTATCGGAATGTACGTGAATAACAGCACAAGTGCGTTCATATTTACACCAACCCAAACGGCAGAAAAGGCCACACTTGCCTATAGCATAGAACGATGGAGAAAAATAAATGGTTCGTTAACCTTGTTAAGTCGCGTTTCCCGGGATGTATTGGTTGAAGTTTTGGCTTTTGCGAACAATGCGCCAAGCTTTAAAGACGCCTCGTACGATTTGATTGCATGCGCCGGCGCAAATTCTTGCTTTATTATTGAAGCTTCCGACCTGCCTTTTCAAAAATCGGATGGATCCTATAAGAGCCAAAATAATGTGTCGTTCGAGTGGACAACCAATGCACCCAATATTTCCATTTCAGAAATTTCCAGTTCTTCGGCACCCTATAAAAAACTTCGTATTTGTTGGCAAGCACACGACTCTTTGGTACGCGATGAACCCTTCATGCTTTCGGTGAAAATATCTGATAACGATTGTCCACTTCCACTTTCTGCCACAGCCAATTACAGCATTTTTGTTAAGCCACAACCCGATATGACCATATCAACTAAAAAACTTTGGTGTGGTAATATTGAAGTGAGTGCCAAATCTTCCGCTGGTCAATCAATTAAGCATTATGGCTGGTCCATAACGGATAGTAATTCAAGTATATTTGGCGAAAACCGAGCAAAAGACACCTTGTTGGTAAGCCGTTCCGGTACCTATAAACTCAACTTGCGAACGATAAATGTTTTTGGATGTGAAACAACACAAACCATAAACCTACCCATCAAGCCGGAAGATATTCAAGTTTTCAATTTCACCATAACTGGTAAAACCGCAATTTGTCTCAGAGATACGCTCAAGCTCACGGCGGTCAAATCTGGCATTGGCACTTTGAATCGATTGGATTGGATCGTTTTATCGACCGATACACTTGGAACTGGGAATAGCATTTCCATTCCTGTATTAAATAAGGATAAATTTAACAATGGGATTGCGCTTCGAGCCTTAGGCTCTTTGGGAGAATTACAATGCGTAAATAACCAAGTTGTTCCTGTTTCTGTGGATGCAGGTCCGGAGCTCAGCTTAAACCACAATTTTCACTTTTGTCCGAACGTAGGCAGTGTAAACTTGAATACCTTGATTAGTGGAGCGAAAGGAAAATGGACTGAGATCAACCATAACAGCTTAATGAATGATTCCATAATCGACCCAAATAGTTTGCTTGATCTTCATATTCCACACGTTATTTGCCAACGCTTTGATTCTGAACCAAATGCCAGAGGATGTTCGTCTTTCGATACCTTGTGCATCGTTTCAGATCAATTGCCAATTCTTCAATTAGAAGACCGAACCATTTGTCAAACAATCGGAACTTTTAATCTCAACAATATTGTTGTGCAACCTTTTGGTTTAGAGACTTATACCTTAGAATGGGAGATCAATGGAGATGATCAACTCGTTGAATTTATTAACAATCGTTACGTTTTAGACATATCAAATTTGAACTTTGGGTCGAATGAAGTAATTGCTCAGCTAACCAATGAATTTGGGTGTTCGGTTTACGATACTACTGAGTTGATTGTACGCGATAAATTGGTAATTACCGATAACGGCGCCGTTAAATTCTGTCAAATGAACGAAGATCGATCGCTCAATGATATGTTTAAAATCAATCCACGAGGTGGTATCTGGTCGAGCATTCAATTCAGCGAAATGGTGATCGACAATATGTTGGACAAAGATTTTTGTGGGTTGATGACCTTAACCTATACCTATGATATTTATGGCTGTTACGATTCGAAAGATTTTACCGTTGAAATAGATTGCAAAACCAAAATCGACTTTGATATTCCAGATACGGTTTGTGCAGATTTGGCGAGTGTTTTTCTTAAGGCCAGTCCTGCTGGTGGCACTTTTACAGGTCCAGGCGTTTCGGGAAATTATTGGCTAACCTCTGGCTTAAGTGGGAACGTTTTATTGCGGTACAATTACATCGATGATGGCTGTAATTTTGAGTACTATTTGCCCATCTATGTCCACCCTTCCCCCAACTATGCCATCGATAAGGTGTTGGAAAACATCTGCGAAGGCGATACCATCTTCTTGAATAATATTCAAATATTGAATGGTACTCTGTCCGTCGAAATTCCGGGTGGAATCATCACATCGTATGCCGAAGGAAAGTACAATTTAACATACGTGCCTACTGCTCAGGATATTATCGATGGTAGCGTTGAAATCAAAGTGGCAGTGCTTGGCATTGGAAGCTGTCCAACGCAAGACTTTAGCTACACAGTAGCCATTCGTCCAATTCCAAGCGTATTGATGACGGCGAATAAGGAGATTGAATGTGCACCCTATTTATTCCGGCCTGCAAAGAGTTTGAATCCGAAAATTTCGAACTGGAGCGATGTGGACCTTACTTGGGATTTCGGAGATCCTCAAAGTGGTTTGCGCAACTTTAGTACTGAAATTCAGGCAAGTCATGAATATCGAGACAGCGGGCTTTATTCTGTTCGAATTACCACAACAAGCGTTTGGGGCTGCTCATACAGTGCAATTTGGGAAGACAAAATTGAAGTCTATCCAAGTCCTACGGCATTTTTTACACGCACGCCTCAAGGTTCTTTATCCTTTAGAAACCCAGAAGTTACCTTTATTAATTCATCATCTGGAACACCTCCTTTAACGTATCATTGGGATTTTGGAACTGGGAGAACTCGAGATACGAGCAATGTGAAATCGCCAAAACACTTTTTCTTGCTCGACACCGGAAATTATCCGGTACGGCTTACAACCACCAATCAATATGGTTGTTCAGATTCATATACCGAAAATGTACATATAGCGTTGGATATACAAATCTTTGTGCCCACCGCGTTTACTCCTAAAACAAGTCTTCAATTGAACGACAATTTCGGTGCAGTTGGCTATAATGTAGAAAGTTATCACATTATTATTCAAAGCAAATGGGGACATATTGTCTTCGAATCCAATGACATCAATGAACGTTGGGACGGTAAATTTGGTGGAAAGGATTGCGAAGTGGGTGTATATGGTTATAAGATCAATGCCACCAGCCAAACCGGCAGCCAATATGATTTTAGCGGTACGGTAAATCTTCTCAGATAGTGCATCCAATTTTCTCGAAACTTAAGAGTGATATCCGAGTATGGATTGCGGTCTTTTTCATCGCACAGCTTTTATTTATCACGCAACCTCCGCTCGAATCGGCACATAATTGGCGACAATCGGTTACAGCAATGACTGCCAGAAACATGGTTCAAGACAGTGGAACCATTCTTCAACCTCGCATTGACTATGGTGGTAGCAGCCGTGGTATTATGGCAACGGAATTTCCTTTGCTGCAAACTTGCATTTCTGGATTTATTCGATTGTTTGGTCCGGCGCATTGGTATGGCCGTTTCATCAATTTAATATTTTCCTGCATTGGATTTTGGGCCTTCTTTAAAATAGCTCAATGGTACGTTGGAAATCGAGCAGCCTTTTTCGGAACGCTGGGCTTGATGGTGTCGCTTTGGCTAATTTACAGCCGAAAGATTATGCCTGACACCTTTGCATGTTCATGGATTCTCTTAGCCGCATGGTGGTACATCAAATTTGCTTTCGAACGAAAGAATGCCTTTCTTGTTTTAGCCTTGCTGGCAGGAATGTTGGGTGTACTTTCCAAAATTCCTGCCGTTCTTCTCTTCAGTTTTTGTACCCCAATCCTCATCAGTTCAAGCACCTCAGTTTCCAGAAAATTGGCTGTGGTAGCTGCACTCATGGCAACTGCAGTTCCTGTGTATTGGTGGTATTTCGTTTGGTCTCCTCATCTGGTGGCCATCGATAACAATCCACTTTTTTTTCCAAGAACATTTCTGATTGGCTTAGAGGAACTGGCTCGTTATCCCAACGAGATCATTCAACAATTTGTCTTTCGAAGCTTCTTTGCCTACTTTGGTTTTGTACTGGCAGCCATTGGCATAGGCATTTGCATATACCAGAAACGGATTAAGGTTCTTACCATGCTATTAACGGCTTTTGTATTGATGTTTTATTTCATGACCAAGGTAGGAGAAGTTTTTCCGTTTCACAGCTATTACATGGTGCCCTTTGTTCCTTTTTTAGCACTCACCCTTGGAGTTTGTCTGGCTTCCATCAAACATAGAGGGCTGCTGTATTTTTTGTGTTTGTTTCTGTTGGTTGAGAGCCTTGTAAATCAGCTGGATGATTTCCATCCTAAACCGAGCACCAAATCACTTTTGGAGTTGGAAGATGTTGCCGACGCAATTGCACCTCGTTCCGAAAAAATTGTGTGCAATGGAGGCTTAAACCCCCAGTTAATTTATTTTATCAATCGAAAAGGGTGGTCGCTTCGAGATGCCGAACTATCGAATGAACGCCTCGAATCTTGCAAAGCTGAAGGAGCGAAATATTTATTCTTTTATCGATACACCAACAAAGGCAAACAAAAAAAACTGCCCAAATTTAATTATCCGATACTCTTCGAAAACGATTTCGTTATTGTGTTTTCACTCAACCCTTCCAGCTAATCTTATTTTAGCAAGTTGATGGTGCCACTTAGATGGTGCACTCTTCCGTTGTAATCTACCAAGCGTACAACATATACATAAATTCCCACCATGGCATTCTCTCCGTTCCAGGAGCCATTTTCAGCATCATAGATCTTTTCTCCCCATCGATTGAAAATTTCCATCCGATATTGAGTCATGCCCACGCCGCCAGGAGCAAAAACATCATTAATGAGATCGTTGTTTGGACTAAAGGCACTTGGCATAAGTACATTAACCATGTAATTGATGTGGAGTGTTTTTGAAATGCTATCGATACACCCAAACGAAGAAGTTAGAATTTGCGTAATGGTGTAATCGCCACTGTCTGAGAAATGGTAAACAAATCCTGGAGTGGTAAATTCATTGCCATCCGAAATAATATATCGATACGAAACTGCACCTTGCGATTGATCCAATACCGTTATATCACTGTTCAGGATATCTGCCGTTGGTGGATCCAAATTGAAACCAACCTTTGGAAGCGGGTATACCTGAACTTGATGCTTAACTTCATATTTGCAATCTTGTCCATATTCAAGAGCTAACCGAACTTGGTAGCCACCTGAAGCTGCATAAACATGAGCAACATTATTCTGGTTGGATGCAATATTTCCATCACCCAGTTCAAAAACCGAAGTTGTTCCTGGTGCCAAACCAGCGCTGGTATTAGAAAGATAAACCGTATCGTTAATGCAGGCGTCGTTAAAGGTGAAATCGGGCTGAACGAGGTTGTCAACCACCACGTCTTTAACCATTGTATCCTTGCAACCAAAGCTATTTTTAACTCTTTCAATTACCGAGTAGGTGCCGAGGCTTGCATATTGTTCTGTAAAGCTGAGGCCAGATTTGGAAGCGCCCAAACCGTTATCCCATTCATTTAAAACGATCGAGCCCAGCGTTGTTGAACTTTGATCTGTATATGAAACGAGGTTGTCGAGACAGGGATACTCGAAACTGAAATCAGCAACGGGTTTTGGGTCGATGGTGAAAATAAATAATGAATCTGAAGTACAACCTCGATTGCTCGTAAGGGCTAATTTAACATCGTAGCTTCCGGCTTTAAATCGTTCTGTAAATGTGTTGGATTTGTACGTTGTGCCGCTTGAAAGTGTCCAAGTTGTGGCCGAAATTGAATCCAAATTGGCGGAAGTGTTATCAAATGAAATAAGCTCATTTTCGCAATTCCCGGCAATGGATATATTTGGTACAGGGACATAATATACATTGGCTACTTTCGTGCTTGTGTCAATGCAACCTACATTAGATTCAACGGCTAGCCGTATTTGTTTTGGCCCATAATTTGTAAACAAATGCTTTTTATCAGTACCACTTTCAACAAATCCCGACTCAACTTCCCAAAAATATCGGCTAAGACTGCCGCTCGAAATATTTGACGAGCTTACGAGTTCGGTGGTATCACCCAAACAAACTGAAGTTGCGGCAAAGCTACTCGTTGGGTTTGGATGCACTCGAGTATTTTCTTCAAAGGTGTCTCGGCATCCAAAACCGGTTTCCAGGAACAAGGAAAGTTGATATTGACCAGTATCGGCAAAAAGATGACTAAAACTTTGTTGAGATGAGCCAGTTCCATCAGAAAGTTCCCAGGTATATTGTGCTAAGGTATCGGAGCTTGTACGATTGAAAGCGATGGTACTTTGTTGATTCAAACACACGTCTTGAGCCGTTATGGTAGCTGAAGGTTTTTCATGAATTGTGATGGTATCTCGCCAACTATTAACACAACCCAAATTGGAGGTAGTAGTTAATTGAATTGGATACCGGCCTTTGTTTAAAAATTGATGAACCACGTTGGTGGTATAAAAAGTGTCGGTTTCAATGACCCATTTGTTCGAATAAGTGCCTGATTTTATGCTGCTTACATCGGTTATCAAGAACGTATCTTGTTCGCAATCATCTCGAACAACAAAGCTCGTTTTAGGCAAAGGAAAGGCTGTAACGCCCTTGGTAACCTCATCGTAGCACCCGTTCGAATCGACCACAAAATATCGTGTTTGAATTTGCTGCGCAGAATCGATGAATATTCCAGCCAATCGATTGGTTGAAGTTCCCAAATTGCCAAAGGTCCAATGAACCGAGTCCAAACCGGCACCCCCTATAACAGTTGCATCTCGAAACAAAAACAACGATTCTTCACATGTATCTTTTGCAACAAACTGGGCGCTGGGTTTGAGTCGCACATGAATTCGAGACGAATCTTCCAGTCGGCAACCAATTTGATCAACTACCGTTATTTTATACGTAATGCTCGTATCGGGTTTTGCCCAAGCTTTAACAGAATTAGCGTTGCTCAAACCATAGGCCGGCGACCACGAATAAGACTTAAAGCCTTTTCCGTTAATCACCACTTCACCAATAATAACCGAATCTCCCTTGCACAATTCAATGTCATCCTTTAATTCCATTTGCATGGCAGAATACAGCGTTACAAAGGTTGTATCTTTAGAAGAACAACTGCCTTTATCGGTGGTTAAAACTAAGGCATAGGTGCTGTCTTTTTTGCCTAAGTTGGTATATTTAAAAGAAGTGAAAGCACTTGTGGTGCTTGAAATGCCTTTGGAGGGCGACCACAAATAAGACGAGCCGTTTTGGCCTATAGTGCCAATGCGTACGGAAATATTTGAACACAAGGTGGTATCTCTTCCCGCATTCAAAATGCGAATTGGAGGAACTGATATTGTGGTAACATCGCACAGGCAATTGGTTGAATCTAAGGCAATTAGCAGTTTGCAGGACTCATCAGGTGTGAGCACAAAAGAAACAGAGCGCTTTACTTTGGTATTGGTATATAAACTCTGAAGAACGGTGTCAACGTAGATAACCTTTTCACCTGGATCGAACACTGAATTTCCGTTGCTGTCGATTACGAATTTAACTTTCAACAAGGTTCCGGCAACCTTGTCGGTGCCAGTGTTGGATATTTCATAATCGACGGTGGCCTCTTCATTGGTTCCATTGGGAACACTGGTAGCATCCAATAAATTAAGCTGATAAACCGATTTCAAAATCGAATCGATGATTAAATCTGTACTGGTGGCTACACTAATATTACAGGTTGTATTGTTTGCGTAACAGATGGCGGGTTGAAGCACAATAGCCTGACCCAGTATTTGCGTATATCCACACGGAATTTCATGTGGAACTACGAAGGTGTTGATTTCAAAATAGGTTGAATCTCCAGGCACAAGATCTATTGGAATTGACCATTCTGCCATGTACTGCCCGTTGGTGGTTATGGTGGCCTTTGAGGTTGGACCATTCACAATGCTTTTTTGATAGCTCGTATCAACATAGATTCCGGGTGGAAGAAGAAGTTGAATCTTGTCGGTGGTTCCAGTCGTGTCTGGACCTAAGTTGATGAATTTAATTTTAGCAAATCCGTCATAATTGCAGATATCCAACTTGCCAAACTGAAGAGATAAACTGGAGAAATAGGGTTGTTTTACTCCGGTTATTTTGATAGGTTCGCCAATGGCGAAGCTGGAAATCACGGATTTACCGCAGTTTAAAGCTCCACTTGGCCTTCCTAAGAAGTAGCTGCCACTCACAAAGTTGCAGTTCGTTTTCATCTTAAAACGCAAAACAACGCTGCTTACATCTGATGATGAGAAACCGGCTAAGCCTTTTTGAGAAAGGTAATTGCTCGCGGAAGCCAAATTAAAACGATATCGATTATTGCCTAAGCTGGTTGGCACCGACATTAGAAATGAATCGTTATTTGGCATTATTACCCAAGCAGAATCTCCAACTTCCATGCCCTGTCGGATGATTAAATCAAATCCTAAATTAAAAATTCGAGCCTCTCCTTCATTGGCAATTTTAACATCGTACCGATACCAATCACAAAGACGAACCGAAGCGTATTGACTCGTAAACGTAGCCTGTGCACGTGTGTTTACCGGTGTGAAGTGAAGCATAATTCGAGTTGGTACACACGGGTAATCAGCAAGAGAATCTGGGTAGCCATCACAATTGTATCCAGCCACCAACTGAAAGCTGTCGCGCTCGCACTTGGTAAATATTGCGCGTACCCTGTAATCGTAAAGAAGGGTGGGGGGAAGGTTTCCAAGCTTAAAAATTCCATTAATCGGCTTAATTACCTGACCATTAGATAATTTAACAAGTTCGAGGAGCTTAACATTTCCATTCTGCGTGTTCGAAATCCACAAATTGTTGGCCAATGATGAATTGGAAGAATTACTCAAACGAACGTCCCATTCTACGGTATCGGATATTGAGTTAACATCGCTTTGTTTACTCGTGAGTTCTAATAAGGGCTTTTCAAAGTTTATGATATCAAATTGGGTAAGCGCTTGAATGGTATCATTACCCGATCCAAGTTGGTTTTGCTTTTCCATTACAAAATCGTAATGCACGTTGGAGGGTCCCTGTGGGGCCTTGCAATTGGATCGAAGCTTGTAATACATCACTCCTAAAAACCCATCATCACTTGCTATCATTGGGCTGGTGCCGCTATTGTGCAATGGAAGCAAATCGTAAGTAATGGTGTCTTTTGATGAGCTTGCCGTGGGCGTTAATTTGCTGAAGTATTGGTAAGTACTTTTGCCCGTTCCGCTGGTTCGATAATGATAAAGGCGAGCATCGATCACATCAAAACCTTCTGGAGGCATAATAATTGCCTTTGAGATTTTAGCCCAATTTCGATATTCATACGGAAAGATGTTGTTGCCTGCATAATTAGAGCAACAGTTTCCAACACTCAAATAATAATTCTGTGAAACTTCAAATTCTGTGCAAGAATTGGAAGTGTAATATCCTCTGCCGTAATTGGTGAAGTAATGTGAGATAAGCACCACCTTAGCTCCAAAGGTGTCGCATTGATATTTTTGCGAACCACTTGGGTTGGAAACACTGCTTAAGAACATCTCGTTTTGAAACAAGGTTTCAGCAGCTAATCCACCAGGATTGTAATCAAAAGTATATTTAACTTCCAACTCAACGCTGTCTTTTGTACCATATAGAAACCCACTATACAATGGACAAGATGCGCTAATTAATGCGGAAACACCAACATCAAAGGTAAATGTGCGACTTAAGCCGCTGGTGTTAAAGTAACTGGATATGTTGTTGCAATCGTACAACAAGGTGCCGGATCGATAAATCTTCATTCGAACATCGGCCACCCGAAGGTATTTACCGTTCGATATGGTAGAGGTTGCTTTTAAATAGCGCCAAGAAGTGATGGAACCCACGCGTTTAATATTTCCTCTAAAGGTAGCGAGCAAGGTGTCTCCAAACATAACTCGCTCAGTTTTAACCTTGTCCATGTCTAAACTGCCTGATGCATCGGGCAAACCATCGTTGTCGTTATCCGGTTGTCCAAACGTAGTTCGCTTCGCTTCAAATTCTGTGAACTTGAAACCCGTATTACAGCTAGAACAGTGAATTCTAATCTTGTCGGAATGACAATAGACCAGCATCTTACACGCATTTTTACATGTTTTATCGGCCGAGTAATAGAGATTTAATCCATACGTAAAATCCCCATGGTTTGAGCTGGATGCACAATTCCCTGTGACCTTTATTTTCAATTCTGCACGAAGCAAAGCAATGGAAGGGACTCCTTTAAAAATCGCAAAAATGGTGTCGTTGCTTTTAGTCAGCGTATTGGGTTGCCAAGTACCACCATTGTCGTGCTCAATTTGAAAATCGGTCTTACTTAATGAGTGTGTTAAACCGGCAGGAATAATGAATTCGAACGTGGTCTCGGCATTGCTTGTTGGAGGCAAAAAGCTGGCCGAGTTAAACGAATATGTGAATTGAATTTTTTGTTTATCAATTACATCCGTTGGCGAAAATTCATTAAGGCTCACGCTGTGTACATTTCCGTACGATCCAAAGGTTTCGGGCTGCGTAATGATCGAACCGCATTGATTTTTGTAAGTGGCGTCGTATTTCCAACGATGGGCGTAATACCCCATTCCACAAACCTGCTGACAACATGTACTGCTGTTCCACCGAATGGTTATTACCTGGTTTGGTGGAATGTCGAACAACAGACACTCTAAGGCTGCAATCGGATTTGACCCGAGGCACGCATAATTTCCAGTAGAAGCATTTTGCCATGTTTTACTTGGCGATATGGATTTAAACCCATTTCCGGTTCCATATTGGATTTGCAAGGACGAAAGTTCGATTTGCGAAAGTTCATAAATATAGATGCCTGTGGAAACTCCTTGTAAAATTTTAACCTTAGTATTTCTTGAGGTATCATTTCCGGTGTTGGTAATGGTTAAGCTTTGCGGATATTTGTACGAGCTATCGCTGCAAATACCTGTTCCGGAGGTAGTTGTAAATGTCAAATTCGGTGAAATTGGATTGATCGTAACATTTGCCGAACTGTAAGCCGTATTGCAAGTGCTTCCATCACAGCCCCAATACAATTGATATTGCGATTTCAAATTGGAACAATCCACCACCTTAATGGTATCATAAACAACGATGGATTCGCTGTTGTTTAAAAAACTATCGGAATTACCCACAGAAGTAAAATCTGCTTTGCTAAATACGTGCGTACTTTTTGCGCCAACGGTTGTTATTTGTCCCCCAGAAGTTCCTAACAACTTCAACCCAGCCTCATTTACTTGCTCAAAGGTAAAGCCAGAAAGCTTTCCAGATCCACCATTTGATAAGGTAATGGCTCGAACGAAACTCGCATTCAGGTTGATGGTTGCTAATTGATTGGTTATGGAGGTTACACGCAGTGTTGGCTGGACGATTGTAAATGGTAGGGTAACTTTCGAATTGGATCCTCCGGAATAGGTAACGACCACTTTGGCCGAAGGAACACCACCGGAAGAAAGGTAGCTGGCCATTTGACAGTTGGCAAATGCTTTAACATAAAAGGTTGAAGATTTTGCCAAACCCAAGTTGGGAAGATTAAACACCGGGCGCTGTAAGTTGGAAATGTTGTTCTCTGTTACCCCAGTTCCGCTCACCGAACCCGCTTCATATTTCATTCCGGTGGGGAAAATTACTTCTGCCGTTATGGACGAAACCGTTGAGGTGGTAATGTTTCGAACATCTATTTCGAGCGACTCTGCTTCAGAACAAAGATGGAACTTTGCTGGATTGGCAGTAGTGATGTTCACTTTATTTTGACCAAACAAGGCTGATGTTGCAATTATACTCAATAACACAAGCCGAAGCCTCAGACCCAAATTAATTGGTAAGTGACTTATTCCTAAGGATATGTGTTTAAAAAAAATGATAATATCTACTACTAGCTGAAGCCACCGAAGGTACGTATTACCTACAGAAATAGCAATGTTTGAATTTTGTTTTGTGGAAGGTGTTTTAAAGTGATATAATTTATGAATATATATTGCACAGAACGGGGTACGGGAATGAATAAATCTTTGCGCTTATTGTATTTTTGAAGTATGCAAAAAATTGATCTTGAAGAAGAAAAGAAGCAGATAATAAACCGATATCGGCAATTGCTTCGTGTTTCTCAAGATACGAGGGAGGACGGTGATGGTAAAATCATTCGCAAAGCCTTCGACATGGCCGTAAGCGCTCACAAAGAAATGCGACGAAAATCGGGCGAGCCATACATCTACCACCCCATTGCAGTGGCTCGGATTGCGGCCGAAGAAATTGGTCTAGGAACCACTTCTATTGTTTGTGCTCTCTTGCACGATGTGGTTGAAGACACCGAAATTACGCTCGAAATCATCGAGAAAGAGTTTGGTAAAAAGGTGGCCAACATCATTGATGGTTTAACAAAAATATCGGGATTTGACGGGCAATCTAACTCACCGCAAGCGGAGAACTTCCGACGAATGTTGCTAACACTTTCGGATGATGTTCGGGTTATTCTAATTAAGCTGTGCGATCGCTTACACAACATGCGAACCTTAGATCATATGTCGGTGAAAGGTCAACTGAAAATAGCTTCTGAAACTTCGTACTTATACGCGCCCTTGGCGCATCGTTTAGGTTTATATCCAGTGAAAACGGAGCTGGAAGACCTGTCATTAAAATATACCGAACCACAGATTTATAACACCATTAAGAAAAAGTTAAAAGCCACTAAAGAGCAACGAGACCGTTACATCCGATCTTTCATCAAGCCCATTCGGTTGGAGTTGGATAACTTGGGTTTAGACTTTACTATTAAAGGACGACCCAAGTCAATTTCATCCATTTTACACAAAATGCGCAAGCAATCGGTCGACTTTGAACAAGTCTATGATTTGTTTGCGATTCGAATCATTGTAAGCTCTAAAAATCACAGCGAGAAAGCGGATTGTTGGAATGTTTATTCCATCATTACCAGTATTTTTAGACCGAATCCTGATCGTTTACGCGATTGGATATCCAACCCTAAAAGCAATGGTTATGAATCTTTGCATACAACGGTTATGGGGCCAAAAGGGAAGTGGGTTGAAGTACAAATTAGAAGCGGTAGGATGGATGAGATTGCAGAAATGGGATATGCGGCGCATTGGAAATACAAAGAAGACAGCACGAAAGTGCAGAGTGGCTTGGATGGTTGGTTGACCAAGGTTCGGGAAATATTAGAAAATCCACAAGAAAATGCCATTGACTTCTTAGATGATTTTAAATTAAATCTCTTCAGTGAGGAAATCTTTGTTTTTACTCCCAAAGGCGATGTTACAAAGCTTCCATTTAAGGCTACTGCTTTAGACTTTGCTTTTGAAATTCACACAGAAGTGGGTTCGAAATGCATTGGCGCAAAGGTCAACAGCAAGCTGGTTCCGCTGAGTCACACGCTTAAAAATGGAGATCAGATTGAGGTGTTAACTTCGGCCAAGCAAAAACCAAATAAGGGTTGGTTAGACTTTGTGGTTACCGGCAAGGCAAAAACAAAGATCAACCACGTTTTAAAAGAAGAGCGTAGAAAAAAAGCGATGGATGGCAAGGAGATTCTTGCTCGTAAATTTAGAAATCAGAAGCTTCCTTTAAACACCGAAAACATGCGAATATTATGCCTGTATTTTGGGGTTCAAAGTGAGGCAGATTTTTACATTCTAGCTTCTGCAGATAAGTTACCAACCTCCGATTTTAGCTTCCGGCAAATTGTTAACAATCACAAAGAACAAAAGGATCCTAAAAAAGGAGAGAAACCTGTTTTTCACGAAACCAAAAAAAATGGGGATTTGATCATCGGGGATAACGCTGATTTAAAACTGGATTATTCGTTTGCTAAATGCTGTTCGCCCATACCCGGCGACGAGGTAATGGGCTTTGTTTCGGTGGGCGAAGGAATTAAAGTACATCGAACAAACTGTCCCAACGCCATACGATTAATGTCGAATTTTGGTTATCGAATTATCAACGCACATTGGGCCGGTTTTCCAATGGAGAATTCTTCCTTTAGCGCGGGCCTCGAAATAACCGGTATTGACAGCGTAGGGCTGGTGAGCAAAATAACGGATATTATATCTAAGGAGCTTAAAATCAACATGAACTCTGTATCATTTTCGGCAACCGATGGCACCTTTATTGGAAATGTGGTTTTAAATGTGGATGGTAAAAACCACCTTTCTAAGCTCATCGATAAGATTAAAGGAATCGATCCGTACCTCAATGTTATTCGCACAGATGTGAACTAAAAGTTCACCTTGGCATACACAGAATTAACTAACTTTGCCCATTATATAGCGCGCATGAGCAATCACGTTTCGAACATACGAGAAGAGGTTAAAGGAATCTTTACCGCCTACCTTGAAAAAAAAGGCCAGCGGAAAACACCGGAACGATACGCCATCTTGGATGAAATCTACAGCAAAAAACATCATTTTGACGTTGATACTCTGTACATTCAGATGAAGAATAGAAACTACCAAGTGAGTCGTGCAACGGTATACAATACGCTTGATTTATTGTTGGAATGCAGGTTGGTGGTGAAACATCAATTTGGTCAAAACATGGCTCAGTTTGAACAAGCCTATGGCTATCGCCAACACGATCATATGATTTGTAATGTATGTGGCAAGGTTTCCGAATTTTGTGACCCACGCATCCAAAATACATCCACCACGATGGGAGAGCTGCTCAATTTTAACGTTACACAACATGCACTCAGCCTTTATGGCAGCCCGAAGTTGGATGACGACGGCTTGTGTATGAATTGCCACAATCAAGTTTCATTCGATCCTAACGAATAGAAGAACCCATTTAAATCAAATAACAAAGAAAGAACTCAATGCAACAAGAACAAGGATATGTGGATGTAGTTTTAGGCTTGCAATGGGGAGACGAAGGAAAGGGTAAAATAGCCGACTTTCTAACGCCTTCATACGATGTTGTTGCCCGATTTCAGGGAGGCCCAAACGCCGGTCATAGTTTGGAAATGAATGGAAAAAAACATGTTTTGAATACCATTCCGAGTGGAATCTTTCATTCCAACATCATTAACCTCATTGGCAATGGAGTGGTAATTGATCCGGTGCGATTAATGGAAGAAATAAAAAGAACGGAAGAAGCCGGTGCCAAGGTGAAAGAAAACCTTTTTATTTCTCGAAAGGCCAATCTTATACTTCCAACGCACAAGCTGCTTGATGCCGCATCAGAAAGTCACAAAGGCGAACAAAAAATAGGTTCTACCCTTCGTGGAATTGGCCCAACGTATCGCGATAAATACGGACGTAACGGTTTGAGAATAGGAGATATAACAACACCCGATTTTAAGAAAAAGTACCAGGCTACGGTTGAACGTCATCTGGCCCTTATGGACTATTACAAGTTTACCGACTTTGATTTGGAGGCGATGGAGAAGGAATTCTTTGCGGCTAATGAAGCACTTTGTGCCTATACCTTCGTTGACAGTGAGTACTTTGTAAATGATCTTATTAATCAGGGTAAAAAAGTTTTGGCCGAAGGTGCTCAAGGTTCGATGCTCGACATCGATTTTGGGTCGTATCCGTATGTTACCTCATCCAATACAATTTCGGGTGGAGTTTGTGTGGGTTTGGGAATTTCTCCACGAAAAATTCGGAAAGTAATGGGCATTTTTAAAGCCTATTGTACTCGGGTTGGAAGCGGTCCGTTCCCTACTGAGTTGCACGGTGCAATTGGAGAAGAATTGCGCAAAAAAGGCCACGAGTTTGGTGCTACAACGGGCAGACCGCGTAGATGCGGTTGGCTCGACTTAGTGGCTTTGAAATATGCCGTAATGTTGAGTGGCGTGAATGAACTCATAATGATGAAATCTGACATTCTAAGTGAATTCGAAAATGTGATGGTTGGAACGGGCTACAATCGAAATGGTATGGCCTATGATACCATTCCATTTGATTTTGTGGATGGTGATATGACACCGGTTTTAACAGCCCGACCGGGTTGGACCGAAGACTTAACGGCCATGAGATCAGAAGATGAGTTTCCACAAAACTTTAAGAATTACATTTCTTGGTTAGAAAGTGAACTGGAAACACCTATACCCATTATTTCCATAGGTCCAGATCGGGTTCAAACCGTTCAACGTGGCGAAAAATTAAGCGTTTAAGCCAATGGCTCATCAAGAACATTCACTTCATCAAAATTCTGGATTTTTAAATAGGTTTCAAGATTATTTGGGGGAGTTTGTGTACGGCGGTATCGATGGAAGCATTACCACTTTTGCAGTGGTAGCTGGCTCGGTGGGCGCTGGATTGGAAAGTTCCATCATCATTATCTTAGGTTTTGCCAATCTTTTAGCCGACGGCTTTGCTATGTCGATTGGCGCTTTTTTATCGGCAAAGTCCGAACAAGATAATTACGATAAGCATAAGAAGATAGAGTACTGGGAAGTGGATCATCTTCCGGAAAAAGAACGCCAAGAGATTGAAGATATTTACAAGGCCAAAGGCTTTGAAGGTGAGTTGCTTACTCAGGTTGTTGATGTGATTACTTCGGATAAAGACCGATGGGTAGATGTGATGATGAAAGAAGAATTGGAGCTCATAGAAGAAAGCCGTTCTCCCTTTAAAATTGGCCTAGTTACCTATCTTTCCTTCATTCTAGTGGGCTTGGTTCCATTGTTGCTTTATGTGTATGATTACATTTGGGTATTTACGCTGGATCTCTTTCTTTGGACCAGCATATTTACCGGAATTGCCTTTATGTTTATTGGATGGCTAAAATCGTACGTTACGCACACCAATCGTGTTAAAGGCGTACTCGAAACATTGACACTCGGGATTTTGGCCGCAACTGTTTCTTATTTTGTTGGAGATTGGATTGAAGGTTTGATTTCGTAGAAAATGCCTCAATGAGCTTTTAAGCTTGACTCAGACACCGGGAAAACTAATCCAAACACCGCCGTTAAAACCGTTATTGCGCTGAACAACAATCCAATAGCAACATTCTGCTCTTGATTAGCAGATGTTAATACTGCCATCGAACTAAATACCGCTTCACGAGCACCAATGCCACCCATAAATACCGGAATAGCTGTTGCTATGGAGGAAACTAGGAACACAAAGGCGATAATTTGGTATTGTGACAGATCAAGGTTTAAGGAAATCGCCAACAGAATGCAAGCACCAATCTGTAAAACCTGAATACGTGAAGCATTGCCTAGAACAGATCCATAAATACTTTTATAGGTTGGAAGCCACTTTTTGATCAGTAAAAAACCAAGAAATAAACAAAGGGGAATAGCAAATGTTGTGAGTATTCCAACAGAAATGGGTGCTAAATACGATTGAAAGGGCAGCAAAACCATTAAAAGTAAGCCAATAACAAAAAGCCCGCTTAAACGATCGAGCAACAAAGGCAGGATGTATGATTTTATTTTCTTACCCGACAACCGGCTGTAAACCAATGCCTTATAGCCATCTCCGCCAACACCACCGGGCAAAGCCAAGTTGTAGGTAATCCCAACGGCATACAATTGCACGTTCCACCAATAGGGTACTGTATCTCCAAAGGCCTTTAAAATTACTCGCAAACGTTGAGCAGAAACAATTTGAGAAGCACAAAGCACCACAAAGGCAAGAAATACGAAAAGTGGATTGGATTTTTGAAGGGTCAATGAAACGGCTTTGAAATCCACCACCCTAAAAATGAGATAGAAGGCAAGCGCAGTAAAAAGGAGTTTTAAAACAATTTTTAACAGCCTCTTACCTTTCATTTTCTTGATCATAGGTAATTAGGTTTCGAATGTTATAGGTCTTTTTATTCTGCGATTCGTAATACGTTCGCATCTGCATTTCCAACAAAATACCCGTTGTAATGAGCTGAATACCACCCAGTAACATCAAAATTCCTAGCAACAGCATTGGTCTGCCCCAAATGTCGGCGCCCATTAGCTTCATAACTAAAAAATACGCGTTAATCAACAAACCAACCCCGAAAACTACAAAGCCCATGGTTCCGAATAAGTGCATGGGTTTGGCCAAATATTTTCTAAAAAAGGCCATCAACATCAAATCGCTCACCACCTTAAAGGTGCGGTTTAGGTTGTACTTCGATTTGCCAAACATACGTGCGTGGTGCTTAACCGGAACTTGATGAATGCGAGCTCCTTGCAAGGCTGCTAATACTGGAATAAATCGATGAAGCTCGCCGTACAAATTTAAATTCTTGGCAATGCTCGACTTAAATATTTTTAACGTGCAGCCATAATCTTTAATCCGAACGCCGGTCATATTCCGGATGATCCGATTTGCTATTTGACTCGGAATCTTCCGAATAAACATGCCGTCTTTTCGGTTCACCCGTTCTCCAGCAACTAAATCCCAATTTCCGTCTTTAATGAGTTGTAGCAACATAGGTATATCGGAAGGATCGTTTTGCAAATCTGCATCCATCGTAACCACGTATTTTCCAATGGCTTGGTCAATGCCTGCCTGCAAGGCGGTAGACTGACCGTAGTTTTTCATAAATTCTACCACCAATACTTGAGCGTTGCCGTGTTCTTTTACCCGTTCGAGTGTAGCATCGGATGAACCATCATCTACCAATATGAGCTCATAATCAATGCCCTGCATCGATTTTTCAACTTGTTCCAACAAGGGTTGAATGCTTTCTTCTTCGTTCATCATGGCAACCACAATGGAAACTTCTGGCTCAATCTTATTCACTTTTTTTTGGCATTGGTGGAAAATACGAGGTAAACGTTACCAAGCTAAATGGCTTTTGTTTAAATCTGCGCACAAAGGTATCATGAACCACAACATTTGACGAATCCTTTAGTACATCTGAAGGAACCAGATAAAAGGCATTCATATTGGTTGGAGTCCGCTCCGTTGTAATCATCTGATTCTTTTCGATGCTCATATACCAGTTCATGGTAAGTGAAACATTGCTGTGATACATGTAAACCGGATTGGCGTCAGTGTTGGAAATAATTCGCTTTGCCTCATCTTTTTCTTGTTGATATGGACCCGTTGTTATGCGCCACGGAACCATAAACTGCGAATATCCAATGCGTACAATACACAAGGCTACGACCACAAAAATTAGCGGCTGAAACTGGGTTTTCTTTAAATATAAATAGCTTGAAATCAGTACATTGATTAATACTACGGCAACAATAACATCCATTACAGAGATGTTTAACTTGTTGTCGAAATGTATAAATGCCGCCATACCAATAACCGCAGAAATTGAAAGAACCAAAAATACTTTCGCCACCAAAGCCGTTTGTTTATCCGTAAAAATATGCAAATACGCCGCCAAAGTTGGGACGAGGATGAATGGAATCAGCATAAAAACGTATCGTGCTCTATAATCAGGCGAGAGCCAATAGATCACAATGTTTGCAAAAAACAAGATGATGCACGCTCTGAAAAACGAGTTTTCCCAAACAAAGTTTCTTGCTTCTTTCCTTAAAAAAATCAAGATTGCCAAACCCCATGGCATGCAATCTAAAACAAAGAGTAAAGGAAAACTTACAATGTGGGCAACGGACTCAATAAACGATTTATCGGTCACGGTTCGACTGGTAGATTCGTGGATTAGATTATTGATAAAAAGCTGTAGGTTAGCTTTTTGATTGAAAATGTAAAAATAGGAGGCGACGGGTATTAAGAAGAATAATGCTCCCACCAAATGTTGCCAAACAAAGAGCTTTTTAAAGGATTTTTGGCTAACAAAAATGGCCAACAAACTAACTCCTTGAAACACAATGCTGGGAAGACCTTTCATCATAAAACCCAACATCATTAAGAAGTAGCTGCAGGCAAATAGTTTCAACCATTTTTTGGTTTGGTGATATTCTAGAATGACCAATAATTGTACAAAAGTGATGAGCGAATACAAAACATCTATGTGACCTAAATAGCTGGAATAAAACAATAAGTTGCCGGCGGTTATAAAGGCACCGGCGCTTAGGTACGACAATTGTAAATCTTGAGTTTTCTTATGTACGAGCTTGAAAATCAACCATGTAAAGATAAAAATGGATAGGATGGAAGGGAGCCTAACGACCCACTCGGCATGTGAACCAAAAAGTTTGAAGCACAATAAAAGTATCCAGTTGTACAGCGGCGGCTTGTTCAAATAAACATCTCCGTTCAACTCTGGCGCCCAGAAATGACCACTCAGTTCCATATCGAGCGCTACTAAGGCTCTAATTGGTTCGTCGGCACTCAAGGGCATTCGCTGAGCTCTGTAGGACAAAGCAAGTACAACAATGGCCAGAAGTAAGATTAATCCGAGCGATTTTTTCATCTGTATTTCAAAGCGCAAAAATACGCGTTGTGAACTGTTTGTGTAAAGCAATAACCCCGTAATCAATTAATTAGGATTGATTTGGCCAACCTTCTTACGTCAAGATTTTGTGGAGCATGCCCAAAAACCAAAAAAATATCGTTGTTTTGATGTATGGGAATGAAGTATCAAATACGCGATTTACGCAACTTGGGTTGTCTCTTTATTTCGATGCTGATTGGATGGACTTCTGTACGAGCCCAAACCGATGATCTTTCGTACAAGCACTTAAAAAATCTTCCCATGGTTAAGTTGAAGTCCATTTCTTTTTTGGATATCCCAGAAGATGACTTTGTACTTGAACGCACCGATGGAAACGATGAAATCGACTTTGTGCCTCCGGTTCCGGTCAATTCGGCTGCAGCGGTAAAAAATAAACTCGACGAAAATAGAAAGCGCCGGTATGCTTCATCGATTCATAAATACGACCAAGGCTCGGAGGATGTTCGGCCAGAAGTTGCCATTAATTTTGATGGACTTCCCTTCGGATCTTCTGGCATTCCCAACGATAATACCATGGCCATTTCGAACAGCGGTATGGTTATTAGTGCCATTAATTCGAGTGTTTCGATCCTAGATGCTGATGGTAATTGGCTGGCTTATAGAACGTTATCCAAGATTGTTGATGGCCAACTTTCTAACCTCAATCGGACTTATGATCCAAAAGCGATTTATGATTTTGAAGAAGATCGCTTTATTTTAATGTTTCTGCAAGGAAGTACCAGTGCTGATACAAGAATAATTGTTGGCTTTTCGGAAACGAACGATCCATTGGGTCTTTGGCATTTTTATGCCATTCCGGGTAACGAAATAGGTGGAAAACATTGGAGCGACTACCCAATTATTGGGTTGAACAAAGACGATTTATTCATCACTGTTAACATTCTTCGTGATGGCGAATCTTGGCAGGAGGGATTTAGAGAATCCGTAATTTGGCAAATTGATAAAAAATCGGGTTTTGAAGGACGAGACACGGTAATGAAAAATGCGTTTTTCGACATAAAATATAAAGACAAGTCCATTTGGAGCATTTGCCCGGTACACGCAGGTTCCACATTTAATGATCCAAACATGTACTTTTTGTCGGTTCGACCTGGAACTGCATCAAACGACACCGTTTTTGTTCATGAAATTACCAATACGCAGGCATCCGGGAAGGCAATCTACCGGCTTAAAGTACTGAAGACTTCAAAGCCATACGGCGTTCCACCATCGGCTTTTCAACCCGACCCAGACAATGTGCTACAAACCAACGATACCCGAGTGCTCTCTGCTTTTTATGAAAGTTCGGTTATTCAGTATGTTCAAACATCGCTGATTTCGGAAACGGGTTCTTCCGGTGTATTTCACGGCATAATTAATTTGTTTTTTAACGAAGTGGAGAATAACTACATCTACTCGGACACCATGGATTATGGCTATCCGTCGATTGCCTTTGCTGGAGATGCCGAGCACCGATATGCCTCAGTGATGACTTTTTCGCATTCTTCCGAATTGGATTTTCCGGGAACCTCCGCCATTTTTCACAATAAGGCAACTGGCCAGCCGTCGCTTTATTCGCCGGTAGTTAAAATTAAAGAAGGCGATGTTTCCATTGATCGACAACCTGGCAATCCCAACGAACGCTGGGGAGATTATACCGGAATCCAGAAGAAATACAATGAAGTTGGAGTGGTTTGGATGTCGGGTTCGTACGGCAGAACTCCCAACCGAAATGGTGTTTGGATTGGCAGTGTAAAGGCAGATTTGACGCTTACCACAACCTTATCCGAATCCGTAGTTTCCGTATATCCAAACCCGGTTGTTGGTGGTGCTCAAGGAAAGTTCATTTTGGCCAAAGATTCGCGCGTGAAGCTAAATTTGTACAGTGTGGATGGGAAGTTGGTTCAAACCACGTATGAAGGGGATTTGAAAGCGGGTGAATATCGATTCAAGTTTAATGGAGGTAAATACTTAGCGGGAATGTACTATTTGCAAGTTGCAGACAATGAGGGTCGTAGTTTGGCTACGACATCAATTTTGATACAATAAGTTTAACACCTACTTTATCAAATCGTATCCAACATAAACCTGCACGGAGTTATTGCGTTGATCAAATTTAAAGGTTTGATTCCTCAATTGAACCTCATATTTAAGCCTGCCCAAGCTGGTTTCATAACGCATGTCAATGGCCAATCTGCCCAAATCGAAGCCAAAACCCAGTTGCCATGCCCAGGTCCCATTTTTAAATAATTCTTTGGATTCCTTAAACAAAAATTCATCGGTCATAACTCGATTCTCTAAAAGTCGGGTGTACACCGGACCGGTAAACGCTCTGATCTTATCCATTTTCGAAAACCCAATCATAAGCGGAATGTCGAAACGGTTTTGCTTCAGCGTTAAGAACGAATCGAAATCTGCCGAAGAAAGCTTCATGCGGGTGTTTTGGCTGCTTGCCATTATCTCGGGTTGAAAAAAGTAATTCAGTACCTTTAAACGTGTAAATAATCCCCACGAAAGCGCAACATCTGCTTCGTGCGTAGCGTAGGTGAAATCAGTACCTCCGTCTTTAAATGTTTCTTTAATAACCGATTCTCCATAGTTTACCCCGGCCTTAAGGCCCAACGCTTTAATCCCAATTTGTGCTTGTATGGAGGACGTGATAAAGAACAAGAGCACAAAGCTTATCAGGATGGTTTTACATCTTATCATAATCATTCTAACGTATTTCAAAGATGGAATAATACAACGACAATAATAAATTGGGTTTTCAACGGTAGGAAAAAGGTGTTGAATGTTAATAAAATTAATTCGTAAAAATCCTTAAGTACCAATCAAAACTTCCCATTAATTGAAAGAATCAAATTCCGCCCAGCAGCTGAAATTCCGCTGCTATAAGGTCGATACCGAACATCGGTGATGTTTTCTAAGCCGATGTTAAATTGCACCACTTGTGAGTAACTTAAACTCGCCTTTAAATTTATCGTTGTCCATGCCGGTGAATATGGAAGTCCGTTCACATCTTTGGCGTAGATGTAGGCTTTATCTTTTTCTGAGGGCGACATGCTTGCATTCGACAGCTCTGCATTGTATCGACTGTAAAATGAAATATGCAGCTTGCGGTATTGATAGTCGAGCGATGCCATACCAAAGTTGGGCGTTACGTGTCGGATGGCTTCTCCGTTTTCGAGTTTGCCGCTGATGTAGTTGTATGCCACTAAGGCCTTAAATCTGCGATTTATCTTCCACTTAAGTTCAGTTTCAATTCCAAAAATTGTTCCACTTCCTCGGTTCACCAGAGCTTGTATTTGACTTTTTTCGCCATCGTACACCAAGCTGTCCTGTCCGTTCAATATGTAATCCCCTCGGGTAACCAATTGATCAATCCATGAATTGTAAACAGAGAGTTGGAACTCTACATTTTTTCCGATTTGTTGTTTAACTCCTACTTCGGCAGAATACACAATTTCTGGAAGTAAGTTGGGATTTGGTACCACCACCTTACCCGGAACCGGATCAAAAATCTTTGTCATATCATCGATGTTGGGAGCGCGAAAACCAGAACCTAGATTGATGTTTATGACATTTGAATGATGCAACTTAATCAACGCGCCTAAGCTACCATTAAAAGATGAAGTGGTGTAGGTAATCTCATCAAAGCTGAAGTTGTATTGAGAAGAATCTGCGAAGGGGGCATTCAAGTTAATTAAGCTGTAACGTCCTCCTGCCGAGATGGTTAACCTTTTCGAAACCGTTCTAAACAAAGATGCATAAGCCGCATTGGTTAAGTACGTTGATCCATCCGGGTAACGGGTATCCAAAAAAGAGTTGAGCCCACTATCGATTTGTAAGGTGTATGCTTCAGACCCTACTCGGTTGTAAATCGTCTCCACTCCATAAAGCACATCCGATTTGCCCAATTTTTTATCAAAATCCAGATTTATGCCGTATACCTTAACGTTTTCAATTCGCGCATTTAAGAACTTAGAAAATAAAGCTCGATCGTATCTACTTTCGCCAAAGTCTTGAAACGACAGGGTTGCCACCATTTTATCTGCCAAAGAGCCATTTTTTTGGGTGCTGTCGTGATCAAATTCGTGTTTAATACGCAAGTTTGCTTGCATCCATTTTTGAGGTCCATAGTACCAATCGCCGTACCGAAGTTGCCCATTTCGCGTTTGAATTAACCGATCGTAACGGGGTATGGGTGAGGTGGTTGCCAATCCAAGATGTAAAACGATATCGTTTTTTTTGTTGGGCTGGTACCGAAATTTTTGATTGAGGTTGAATTGGGTGTATCCCGAAAAATACTGCTCATTGGGTCGATCGCTCACAATGACACTATCATTTAAGCCATTGTATTCGCTGAAGGTGAGTCGTTGATATTCTTTAGGGCCTTTGCTGCCCATGGTGAGATTAGAATAATTGCATATTGAAATACTGCTGAGCGCCGAAAACTTGTTTTGACCATAACTTAAATCAACATGCCAACTGTTTTCTTTATTGGCACTTGCCGTCCTCAAGGTCACATTTCCGTTGTAATGGTTGCCATCTTCAATCGCTGGAATTTTTGTTTGGAAAGACATCACACCCCCCATGGCGTCGCTTCCGTACATTACGGATCCTGGGCCAAGAAGAATCTCGGTTTGGTTGATGATGCCGGGGTCTATTGAAATAATGTTCTGTAAATTACCATCCCGAAAAATGGCATTGTTCATTCGAACACCATCCACTACAATCAGCACATTATTCGCCGAAAATCCTCTAATCATTGGGCTTCCGCCACCCATTTGTGATTTTTGAATAAAAACATTATTGCTCAGCCCAACAAGGTCGGCGGCGGTTTGTGGGTTTTGAAATTGGACTTCTTTAATAGAAACAGAAATGACCTTAATAGGTAAGGTGCTTTGATGTTCTTCGGTGGGTACGCCTCGTATGTGAAGCGTTGGGAGTTGATAGTTTGATGGAAGTAAGTAGATGGTGTGCTTGCACTTTTTAAGTTCTTTGGATGACAGGTTGTGGATGCCAAAACCTGCGTGTTCAAGTCGAATGGAATCGACATCCGGAAATTGCTTGATAACGCCATTTGAATTAGTAAATAAGATGCTTCGAATACCGTTTTTGTAGGTCGAAACCTCTACATCTGAAATGGGTTGCATCGATACTGAGTCGAGTACAACAAGGTTCTGTCCATGTGCGTTATTTATTCCTAGGCTCAAAAAGAATATGAGTAAGGAGAAGCATAATGGATGGAAATATTTCATAAAATTGTTCGGGCTTTTTAGCTTAGGGGCGCAATTTAAAGTTATTTTAATTCAATATCTTTGCGATGTGTATAAACCTCAGTTTGAATCATGTTCTGAATGCATAGCGCTTATAAAAAGGGGATATGAAATTTAAATTAACCGCGGCCTTATTGTTTTTATCTTGTCTTTTAATGTTATCAGTTTTACAAACGGGATGCAAGGCGAAATCGTGTCCCAACTACATCGAAGCGCCAGATGATGACCCAAGAAAGCGAAAACTCTTCCGTAAAAAACAAAAAACAAAAAGCGGGGTGTATGATAAAAAAACAAAACGAAAGCACAAATGGATGTAAGGCATTGCCCCGAACTGAGCTATCTAATTATCGGGTTAGTGCAATGCTTTTAAAATATTTAACTCCATGAATTTGGGATAAAATGGTCTGATACATTCCCTTGGATCGCACACTGTTGCTTAATAATGCTGAGAATTCTTGTTTTTCTAAATCGACAATATAAAATGCATTATACGCGTAATTGTCACCCCACTGCCACATGAAATTCCGATTACCTTGAGCTTCAAAACCGAAGCCACCACGCCAAGTTAGCCCATCAAATTTAGATGACATGTGATTGCCTTGGTAAGATTCAATTATGGGTGGATGCAACATTAGTTGCTGTAAAAAGGTAGAAAGTCCAGCACCTGAGCAAAGCAAACTACCATTACTAGTAGCACTCGTATACCTCCTGATGCTCCGTTCTGGAACGATTGTATCAAAATAACCATCAACGTAATCCGAGTCGAAATAATCTTGCCACAAAAAATGTAAACCGGGGTTTACAAGTGAGGTATAGAATGGCTTCTTGGCCCATTTTTCATAAACCTCTTGAGCCAACATAAATCCATTTTCTGAATACGCAAACGAATCATTGGCGATGGCTCTGGGCGAATTGTTTAACAAATGATCGATGTGCGATGTGTGATTTAATAAAGCCCTAAATTGAATTTTCAAAAGATCGTTCGAACCGGAATAATCTTTTTTGGGAACGATGGCCTTTTGATAGATAAAACGGTGAACATCCGGCTCGGTAAAACCCAGCTCGGCAAGAGTTTTGTTTTGTAAATTACGGAAGGAGTCATTGGCATGCACCGCGTAAGAAAAGAGGGTCTTGCTTAATGATGCTCCTTCGAAAATGGTATTTAAGTCTACGTTTTCACCTCGGTTATTTTTACCAACGGAATAAAAGTAAATCGTGTCTGCGTTTCCAAAGACCAATACAGCAGCTGGAACCTGGTATTTTTTACATGCATGCTGAAGCATTATTTGCGCGTCCAAACCATGTGTAGCCGATTGATTATCACATGATTGGAAGACTATAAATGCGATTGTGAATACTAGAAATCTAAAATATATCCTCATAAACTGGGATGAAAAAGCAATGATAAATCTTATTCAACTTGCATCAAAGCCAAACGGCCTCTTCGGTTATTTCATCACTCATCCATTCACAGCTCGGTTTAGTCCAATCATCCATGAATAATCTTGTTCAACACCTCGATTTATTTACTTTTGAAACATACCTAAAGTGCAGAAAGTTTATTCATTTTTAGGTTCTAGATGATCGTTCACATGCGTAAAATATACATTCTAATAATCTTGGCTTGTGCAGCATTTTCTTCCGTGCAAAGTCAACTGTTGGAAGCAACCGATAAGGTTTGGATTTTCTTTAACGACAAAGACACCGCAGGATTTAATCCGAACACATTTTTTGATGCTTTGGCTATAGAACGGCGAATGTTAAACGACCTTCATTTGTATGATTTTACGGATGTTCCAGTAACACCGAGTTATGTAAAGGCTGTTGAGTCCATAACTGAAAACAATCGAGCTGTGAGCAGATGGTTCAATGCCATGTGTTGCAACGCTACCGAAGCACAG
>JBLHHI010000032.1:0-28942 GCA_047614125.1 Bacteroidia bacterium
GAAGTGAATTGTTTGCCGGGTGCCACTGCCTTTATACCAGCGCTGGTTACCTCAGGACTTCCATGCGATCGCTTTATTTTTGAGGGCTTTCTTCCGCATAAAAAAGGGCGACAAAAGAAAATAGCTACCCTCATTGACGAAGAGCGAACAGTGGTCTTTTACGAAAGTCCGCACCGCATACAAAAAATGGTTACGCAACTCAAAGAATTGTTGGGTGGAGAGCGAAAAATATGTGTTAGCAGAGAACTTTCAAAAATGCACGAAACGCATTATAGAGGAACCCTTAACGAAGTGGATAAAATGCTTGAAACCGCTGTAATTAAAGGAGAGTTCGTTGTTGTAGTTGGAGGGAAAGATCAATAAAGAGAAATGAAAAAGCGCGTTGAATTTTTGGGATATGCCGTATTGAGTGGCTTCTTGTTTTGGCTTGGATGGCCTCCACATGCCGTGCCCATTTCTTTGTTCTTTGCCTTAATTCCACTCTTTATTCTTGAAAAGCGATTGATGGCCGTTGATCGGGGATCTGCTTTTTTTGGATATTTGTATTTAGGCCTCTTAATCGCCAATGTATCAACTACTTGGTGGGTTTGGAACGCATCAAATGGTGGAGCAGTCTTTATGGCCTTGGCCAACTCTTTTCTCATGTCGATACCTTTCTTGTTCTATAAGTTCACCAAAAAAGTAGTGGGTCAACAAAAGGCGTTAATGGCCTTTGTGTTTTATTGGCTGGCCTTCGAATACTTTCATTTCAATTGGCCGGTTTCATATCCATGGCTTACGCTGGGACATGGCTTTGCCGCTTCGCCCAACCTCGTTCAGTGGTATGAATACACGGGTGTTTTGGGTGGAAGCTTGTACATTTTACTGGCTAATGTTCTTATTTTCAACCTGTTTAGAGATAAATCTCGATCTAAGTCGGCGGTTGCAGCCTTATGGCTGTTGGTTCCATTGATGTGGTCGTGGTACTTAGGCAGTAGGCAAGATGGATGTAAAAAAACCAAGTTCGAGGTCTTGGTCATCCAACCGAATATAGACCCATACGAAAAATTTAACTATGGAGCTGGGCTGGGTCAAATGGAGAAATTCATTGAACTTGCCGAGCGAAATATTACCGAACAAACCCAGCTTGTTATTCTTCCGGAAACCGCGGTGGTTGAAAATGTGAATGAAGAAGAATTGCCTCGCAATCGATCTTTACGAATGTTGGCCTCTTTCAGCCGAAAACATAACGTGCCCATCTTAACTGGGGCGGCAACCTATCAATTTCACCGAGGCCCCGAAGAAACCTGGCCTTCGTGGCATCGCAAAACACCCGAAGGAAGCATATATTCATCCTACAACACCGCTTTATTAATCGACTCAACGGGTGTGGTGGAACTCTACCATAAATCGAGATTAGTGCCCGGCGTAGAGAGTCTTCCATTTCCGGCTTTCTTTAAGTTTTTCGATAAGATCCTTCATCTAGATTTTGGTGGAATGAGCGGGCAGCTCGGTTCCTCACCCAAGGCAATGAGCTTCCCAATCAATCACAGCACATCCAAATCCATTGCTCCTTTAATTTGTTACGAATCCATCTACGGCGAATATGTTAAAGACTTTGTAAACGATGGAGCCACCATGATGGCCGTTATTACCAACGACGGTTGGTGGGGAAATACCCCAGGTCATGTTCAGCACATGCATTATGCACGGCTGCGAGCCATCGAATTTAGACGATATGTGGTACGGTCTGCAAATACGGGCATCAGCTGCGTGATTGATGACAACGGCCGAGTATCGCATCAAACAAAGTACTGGGAAGAAGCCGCATTCACCGCCAAAATAAATCCACTGAACTACGTTACATACTATTCGCAACATGGAGATTATTTGGGCAGAATTGCCTCTTTCTTAGGCATATTTATGATACTGGGCGCAGCAGTACGAAACAAGACCAAAAAAGGATATTGATGACAGTAAACGACTGGAAATTAATATCGTACAAAAAATCTTGGGATGACCAAAAGCTTCAAGTTCAGCAACGAATTGGTGGAATAATACCCGATCAACTCAATTTGTGCGAACACAACCATGTGTATACTTTTGGTAAGAGTGCCGATCGAAGTAACTTACTCATTAGTTCCGACTTTGTAAAAACCATTGGGGCGGAATCGTTCGAGATTGAGCGCGGCGGAGACATCACCTATCACGGGCCTGGACAGTTGGTTGGATATCCGATTTTAGATTTAAATGAGTTGGGCATTAGCGTTCGGCAATACGTATACAAGCTCGAAGAAAGCATCAAAGAACTCTTGCGCTCGTATGGCATAATTACGGAACGCATTGATGGCCTTACCGGCATTTGGTTATGCGATAGTCCACCTCGGAAAATTGGTGCTCTTGGGATTAAAATTATAAGAGGCGTAACCATGCATGGCTTTGCGTTGAATGTGAATACCGATTTAAGTTATTTTAATCACATTGTTCCCTGCGGCATCACCGACAAAGGGGTAACGAGCATGGCAAAAGAATTGGGACAAGCTGTTGACATGGCGGAGGTAAAGAAGAGGTTTGTTGAGGAGTTTGAGAAGAACTTCCAAAGTTGATTATTTAGCGTTTAGTCCATCTGGCCAGTTCGTCAAATAATTGATATGGTTAGTCGCTTCCCTCTTCAACATTATTCAATAGATATTTTCTTCTCCTTCTTCAAAATGATCCAAATTAGTATCGAAGCGGCTAGCGTCAGTATCCCGAAAAATTTCTCAAACGTTGTTTCGGCTAGAATATTCCCTATTGTGTTTAATCCAAAAAGCACCAAGAATATCCACAATACAACATTTACCACTTTTGGAGGTAAAATTTCCTTTATGTATTTCCCTTTTACCAGAAGAATGAAGCACAAAAAGAGATTAATCAGAATGGAGATGATCTCAAAGACGTACATCTCTTGGTCGGATTTTAATCTCCCTCCCCAAGTTATATCGTACGAAATTAATTTTAGCACGATGAATACATGGAAGAGCACAACACCTCCAAATAGGTAAAGCAATGTTTTAATAGCCGTTTTTGGATTCATCTTCTAGTTGTTTACGTATTACGGCATGCTGTGGCGTGTGCAAGCATCAAATTTAGAAAATTTCAGTTTAGGCGGAACCAACAATCGTTGGTTTAAATGAAAAAATATAAGTCAAGCGAAAGAACGATATGCTGAGTTCTAATTCTTGACACCCACTTTGATCTTTCTTGCAATCCAATATACAACACCAACAGTGAATGCAAAATACCCAAAGCCAATCAACCAGTCTTCAATGATAGCTCTGAAAGGAAAGCCCAACGAGGAGGTTATGTAATCTCGATGTTGAGACGTAATTACGACAATAATCTGGTGAATCTGAAACAACAAGAGCAAGCCAATTGTAAAACGCAGAAGCTTGTTTACACGAATTCTCTTAATCCAAAATATTTGTGGAATTACGATGTACAAAGCCTGTTTTGTCCAAAACCCAAACCAATAGGGTCCGAACATCCTTTTCGTTAATGCATATTTTTCATAATCACTCGGTGCAGAGGTATACTCCAGATGTAGCTTGGAAATCCAGAAAACAAAATACAGCAAACTTGCTACGGCAAAAATGTAACAACCAATGCGATCAATTTCAAGAATCAATGCCTTTTTCGAACGAATTAGCCATTTGAAACTAATGACATAAATTATGCTGTAAACGCCAAACCCTAGGAATATTGAATATAGAACTCGTTCCATTTTACAATTGGTGCTGTTTTATTGTGGGTTCACTGCGAGCAAATCGATCTACCTGTGCTAAAGAGAATAAACCAAGACCAAATTGCCACTGTGCTGGGGCACAATTTGTGCTATTAATATTGAAGACGATAAACTCAATAAATTTGATGGCATAAAACTACAAATTTTAAAGAAACACATCTAAAGAATCATTCCAACCGCTACTGTTTCATTCGTAGCTGCATCAATTAAAATTATGCTCCCAGTAATTTTAATATCGGCATAAGCGTCAACGAAAACCGGCAAAGCTGTTCTAATGAGCACCTTAGCAAAGGTATTCATCGAAAGCGTTTGGCTCCGCGTGTTTTGTTCCATTGTGTCTATATCAACCGTATAAACCACTTCTTCAATGGCGGCGCTTTGTTCATTGCTGGTATGCAACAAATAGTACGATGCCTTTTCAACCGAATGTCGATCACCCATCCAACAAATTATGGCCTCAAATTGGCACGTGTTTCTTGGTGGATGTTGCACTCCTGCTATCATATCTCCCCTACCTATTTGAAGCTCGTGTTCCAGTTCAATTACGATCGACATTGGAGCAAAGGCACGGTTACATTCTCCTTTAGTAGAGCGTATGGACTTTATTCTGGACTTCTTACCTGAGGGTAAAACCACCACTTCATCGCCCTTTTGCACCATTCCGGATGCCAGTTTTCCTCCATATCCAAGATAATAAGTTGACTCGCTTTTGATAACTGTTTGAATTGGAAACCGAATTTGGCCTTTGTCAAGATCGCTATTCACCTCAATTTTCTCCAACACTTCCAACAATGGCAATCCGTTGTACCATGGCATCGAATCTGATTTGAATACAACATTATCTCCGCTAAGGGCATTGATCGGGATGAAATGCGCATGCTCAATTCCCATTTTCTGCATTACCACCTCAAATTCTTCAACTGCCTTTTTAAACTTTGATTCCGAAAAAGCAATCAAATCCATTTTATTGACGCAAACGATAATATGTTCTATTTGAAGCAAGGAAGCCACATAGGCGTGCCTTTTTGTTTGTGTTTTGATTCCATCACTTGCATCGATAATAATAATGGCTACATTGGCCAGTGAGGCCCCAGTAATCATATTTCTGGTATACTGCGTATGGCCTGGAGAATCGATAATAATGAATTTTCTTTTGGATGTAGAAAAATAACGATGCGCAACATCTATGGTTATACCCATTTGCCGCTCCTCGCGAAGTCCGTCGGTAAACATGGCCAAATCGAGGCCGATCTCCGATTTTGCGTTCGTACTTTCTCTAACGGCACTTATCTGATCCTGAAACAGTGCATTGGAGTCGTACAACAAGCGGCCAATTAAGGTGCTTTTGCCGCTATCAACGTTGCCAGCCGTGGTAAACTTAAGGAGTTGAATATTTTCGGCTTCCATTAAAAGTATCCTTGTGTTTTCCGATCCTCCATTGCCGAATCCGACGTTTTATCATCATCCCGCTTCGATCTTTCGGTTTGCGTGGTTCCGGCAATTTCTACCACTACCTTTTCCATCGTATCGGCTTCCGACTCAAGTCCACCCGTTATTGTAATATCACCCAGGGTTCTAAATCTTATTTTTTTTGTTTCAATCTTTTCGTTTAAATGCATGAATTCTGACCATGCAAACCAAGAACCACTGCGCTTAACCACCTCACGCTCGTGGGCAAAATACAAAGAGGGTACTTCAATACCTTCCCGTTGCAAATACTTCCACACATCTAATTCAGTCCAATTGCTAATGGGAAAAACTCTAAAATGTTCTCCTTCGTGGTAGTGCCCATTGAACATATTCCAAACCTCTGGACGTTGATTGTTTGGAGTCCACTTCCCCATTTTATCTCTATGTGAGAATACGCGTTCTTTGGCCCTGGATTTTTCTTCATCCCTTCGAGCTCCACCAATTGCACAATCGATGCGGTGACTCTTTATGGCATTTAGCAAGGTTTCAATTTGCAATACATTTCGATTCGAATTCTTTCCCTGGTCCTCTACTACCCTACCATCATCAATTAACTCCTGTACGTAACTTACAATTAACTGAACGTTTAGGGATTTTGCCAACGCATTTCTAAAAGAAATAACCTCCTTAAAATTGTGTCCCGTGTCTATGTGAAGCAAGGCAAAAGGGATTTTACCGGGAAAAAACGCTTTTTTTGCCAAGTGGGTAACTAAGATCGAATCTTTACCTCCAGAAAAAAGAATTACTGGATTCTTAAACAGTTCAACGGCTTCCCTAAGTATGTAAATCGACTCCGATTCGAGTTGATCAAGGTAGTTCAATTCGTTGTTCTTCACTACCTGGTTATTCTTTCTAATGCTGCATTGTAAACAAGATCAACCGCTTCTATTTCAGACACTTCCATCGTATTTATGGTGAGGTCGCTATGCTCTGGTGGTTCATAGGGCGAGGTAATTCCGGTGAAAAATGGAATCGTTCCAGCCCTTGCTTTTGCATACAAGCCTTTGACATCTCTTTTTTCACATTCTTCGAGTGGCGTATTCACATATACCTCCATATAATTATCAGCGCCAACAAGATCTTTCACAAACGATCGATCTTTTTGAAATGGGGAAATAAACGAAGCCAAAACCACTACGCCTGAATCTAAAAAAAGTTTAGCTACTTCAGCTATACGCCTAATGTTGGTGCTACGATCCTCGGCGCTAAAAGTTAAGTCTTTGTTAATGCCATTTCTAACGTTGTCTCCATCCAACAAATAAGTGAGATGTCCTTTTTTGTGCAATTTCTCTTCAAGAAGATTGGCAATGGTAGACTTCCCAGATCCAGACAAACCCGTAAACCAAATCAGCAGCGACTTTTGATTTAGCAAGCCCTCTCTTTGATGTTTGGTAACCAATAGGCTTTGTTGAATGTTGTTATTCATGGTTTTACTTAAATTTCAATTCTATTTATGTGGAGGTTGATTGCATGATCCAAATAATTAATGGTCTTTGAAAGGCACCAGCTTCTTTTTTTCCTCATCCCACAACTTAAGATTAAGTAAGTAATAGACGTCAAAAATTGAGATGGGTTTGAAATGAAGTGTATTATTTAATTTTTCTTGAGCAATTTCAAGATTGTAGTTTGGAATGGTGGATATCAGATGATGAATGTTGTGATACACCACATTGCCCGACATCCAATTAAACCACTTTGGTGCTGTTAGGTAGGTTGATCCGTTAAACGTTGCCTCCTGATAACTCCAATTATCTTCATTCTCCCAATACGTATCTTCAAATTGATGCTGCGCATAAAACACATAAGACGCAATGGTGAAAAATATAACCAAAGGAAAGAGGTAAACTAAAGCGATTTTAACGAAAGGTAGGTGGGCAAGAACAGCCCCAATTATTAGGGCATATAAGAGGTCATACATAAGTACCGAAATGTTCGAAATAAGCGAAAATCTTTTGTTCGGAAATCGAAAGATAATTCCAAAAATAGCGATGGGTGCCACAAAAAATCTCGAAAACTTAGACCTCAGAAAACGATACACCATCTGCTTGTATTTTGGTGCGTTTTTGAATTCTGCAACGGTCATGGTCAACATTTCTGGGTTCATATCTCTGCGATCTAAATTTCCTACATTGTTGTGATGCGAATTATGAATGTATTTCCACATAGAATACGGAATCATGATTGGGAAAGCCATCATGTTCCCCGCCATCATGTTCCAAACTTTTTTTCTATAAAAACTCTGATGGCCACAATCGTGCTCAATAACGTAACTCCTGCACATGAGAGCAGCTGAGATTGGAATAAAGATGAGACTTAAATACGGATGTACCTCGTAAAGCAGAAACGAAGCGGTCATACTTCCCCAAAGTAAAATAAAGGTAGAAAAGAACTGCCAGTTCGCCTTGGCAATGTTCTTTTTGCCAAAAGGTTTTAATATTTCCAGTGCCTTGTTAAAGTCGGAATTTGTTTGATTGCTCATAATTATATCTCTAATAGGACTTTATTTATTATTTGTATTGTTTTCTCCGGTTGTTCATACATGCAGAGATGTGAGCCTCCTTCCATAATTTCAAAATTCGTTGACTTCAACAGGGCTTTGTGAAAATATCCATGCGTAAGTAAGGGCGTCACCCTATTTTTGCTTCCCCATATAAGCGTATGATCTATTTGCACATTGGCATCTAAAACATCTTTGAGTGTAAAGGTATGAACTCCGAATACCATTTTTATTCGAGCCCTAGTTTGTTGATCTTCCTTGAATTTCTCAACGTATTTTTGATAGAGAAAATCTGATTCATCAATCTCATCACTGAAAAGCACTGCCGGGAACTGTTTTCGAACGAAGGTCTTTGTGAAAACAAATCCAAGAATTTTAGCAACTCCTTTTTTTAGGAGATGATTACTATTTATTTTACGGATTAAGTAGGAATAAAAAGGCTTTCGATAGATGTCTTTACCGGGACATACATTGAAGATAATGAGCGCTTTAACGTTATTTCTATTTTGAAGACTGTACATTAAAGCTGCGGATCCTCCAATGCAATTTCCAACAAGATTTACGTTTTTTAAATTGAATCGTTCAATGAAACCTATGAGCGTATTGGTTAGCAAATCCATGGTGAAGGGCTCATTTATTTCTGCCGAATTCCCAAATCCTGGCCAGTCAATTCCAAATACATGATACTTTGAAGCATAATGCTCTATCTGCTTTATCCAAGATTGCCAAAAGCCACCGCCGTTATGCAAAAACAGCATTGGTTGGCCTTGACCTGCCTCCACATAGTTTATCTCATTTCCAAGAATCACGATTTGTTTTTCCGTAAATGTCATTGTTCTAGTCGTGTAAGAAAAGGCAACTCTTCTAAAAATTCATTGAGCTCTTCTTGTTTCAATTTCTGATAATCGGGAGTGCTCTTATGCGTTTTTAGGTTGTGCTCGTCATCATTAAAAACTTCAATTGAAATCCCAGCATATCTACAAACATCGTTCAACGTGTTTGGCTCCTTTTTGACCAAACGTTCGAAGGAAATTTGAAGAGCATCCGGGAAATAGGTCATCATGTTTTGGTGAGCCATTTTATGCCATTTAATTAAGATTTGTTTTGTTTTTAAGTGGATGTCTTCCGAAGTAGGTATCGAAGTAAACAGGCCGTAAATTCGATCATTAAGCGCTAGTGTTGATGGCAGAGTGCTTGAAAGACTTCTGTTGATGCACATCACCCGTGCGTCGGGGAAGTGTTGAGCCACACTTTTAACCTTGCTCATCATAATCGGATTTTTGGATAGGAAGGTTTTGTTGCCCTTTTTGTCAAAAACAAAGCAATGTCGTTGCACACAGCGCTTATAATAGCGCATTATTCTTTTTTTCTTTGGATCCGACAAGGCGTCATCAAAGGCGAAGTATGCATCAAAATAGGGTGTATCTGGATAAAAGAAATTTAAATAGACGGTTGAAAGATTCCATAACAATATGGCCTCATCTTCTTCGTGTAGTTCAAGACCAATTAGATGTTTTTTCCGGAGCTTCCCAATCGTTAACTCTTGAAATAAAAGTATTCCTTTTTTCGCAAATCCACCTAAGAATTGATCCAGGCGAATGCCCAAAAGCAGAATGTACTTTTGACATATACTTGGTGCAAATACGATTTCCCAAAGTTTAAATGCAGTGATCTTTTCTCTGTCTTCGCAAATTTTATGATACAAAAAGGTAGTTGCCGTGCGGGGAGCAGAAATGATGAAAATTGGGTGCTTAATCTCTTTCCGGAGAAAATGAGGGAAAAAGACATAATCCAACATCATAAACAACCGATTGACAATTAATACGGATATAAAAATCGGCATCAGGAGCAGTGAAACCAGCAATCTCCTCACATTAAAAAATCGCATATTCTTCCTCCTGAAGGAGAAAAGACTGTACGATAATTTTAAGGCCAATTTCATGTCCATGCTTAATATATTATTAATACGGCGCCGATTGAAAAGCCCGCCGAAGTTCCGATTAATATGCACGAATCTCCCCTTCTGATATTCCCACTCTCAATCTCGTTGTGCAAGAGCAACGGAATGGAAGCGGAAATGCAGTTTCCGTAATCTGCAAGGTGGTCTTTAAACTGTCCTTCTTTGAATTGGTAAAGTGAGTTAACCATAGACAAGCCCAATTTTGAACCTTGGTGAGGAATAATTACGTCAACTTCTGTAAATGTTGTTTCCAATCCTTCAAAGAACCAAGTTGTGAATTCGGGCAGCTTTTTTTTGGCCAATCGTAAAAGATTGAAGCCATTCATTTGAAAGGAATGAAGTTTGTGAGAGAACGGGTGTTCACGTATGTGATATTCATTGCCACCACCTTTAATGATGGTGTCAAAGACTCCTTTGCTATAGGTTTTGGATCCTCCTTTAATAAAAAAGGAGCCTCCACTTTCATCATATTCAACAATGGCGGCAACCGCGGCATCTCCAAACAAGGTAATGGTTTCCCAATTTTCTGGATCCAATCCTTTGCTTGAAATTTCAGCACTTACGATGGCAATTCTTTTATATTGATTGCCGTCAAGCATTCTTGAGGCCATTTCAAATGCCGTTACAAAGCTTAAACATGTTGCGTTCACATCAACCGTTCCAATATCGATGCCACCACCATACTTGAGTTCGTTTTTGATCACGCTTGCCTGACTTGGAATGGGATAGTCGAACGTTGCAGATGCCGAAATGATATAATCCAAATCGCTTGGACTAAGCCCTGCTTTATCTAAAGCGTTTTCGAGGGCTCTTGCCCCCATGAAAGCCCCAGATTCATTGGTAACATGATGTCTTGTTTGAACACCCGAATTTTTCAAAGACCATCCTTTTGGAATGCCGTGCTTCGATTCGAGTTCTGAAGAATCAATCTTTCGAGGCAAGTACTTGCCCATTGATCTTATTTTAATTGGATGTTTGGTACTCATTCTTAATTCTTCTTTTTTTGTCGCCCATTTGATGCGGGCACTCTATCATTTTTTTAATATATATTTCATTAATTTTCTTGCTAACAAGGAATTCAGATAAAGCCACTTTCGCCTTTTCAAATGAATCATTTTCTCCCCTCACATAAAGCTTCATCCTGTTTTCCCCGATTTGAACTAAGGCATAATCTTGTATTTTGTCATCCGCCAAAACAATGGTTCTTCTCAAAAGGTCTGGGAAGATAACCACTTGTTTATGATCGGCATTATTAAACAGAAAAACATCATCCGAACGGCCTTCAATTTGATCAATAACCATGTGCTTACTTGCACAAGGGCACGTTTCTTTTACAGAAATAATGTCGTTCAGTTCATATCTAATAACGGGTTGCGACCTTCTTGAAAGATCGGTGATTATGGGATGAAACTTGGTTTTATCTGCGTTTATAAAGGCCTTTTCAATGATTAAGAAATCTTCATTGAAGTGCAAATTTCCAAATTTACACGTGGCGGCTAAAAACCCTTCCGTACATTGGTACACCTGGTGGATGGTTTGGTTAAAAATTGTTTCCAGTTTCAATGTATCCTCAGGGGTAAGCACTTCTGCTACAGAGATTATTTTTTGCGGACTAAGCTCAACCAAACCTTTCGTTTGGGCATCGGCAATTAAACTGAGCATACTTGGTTGTGCTACAATCAAGTTCGGCTTAAGATCATTTAGCTTTGAAAGATTGTCGTCCAAATCATTTAAAATATCAAAGAAGTGAAATGCTAAAACCTTCGACTTCACCGCTTCGTAAAGTTTGCTGTTCGCTCTCAAAAAGAAAGCTACTTTTCGCTTTTTAAATGAAAACCCAATAACACGATCTAAGATTGCCCCAACCCACATGGCGCGTTCATTTTCACTTGCCAAAAACACTCCTCTATTTCCAGAAGTTCCGGTAGACAAGCCTATGGTAATGCCGTTTATTGTGGCTGAAAAATCTCTTGATTTTTCAGCTTCATATGCCAAGGTATAAGCATCTTCTAATTTGATGCCAACCGTATTGATCTGATCAAAGTGTTTCATAAAACTCGACTTATCCATTTTGGGGAAGTCCGATAAATCTGATAGCGCCTTTTTTTTATAATAATCAGATTTCGCTAAATGCTTTTGCAATTTTCGCCAACGCTGATCTCGTAATCTACCCATCCGGTTGGAATAGATTTTTCTGCTTATCCTTAGCCGCAAAAAGTGGTACAGTATTTTTAGCTTAAAGCGCATTCATATTAAATTTTTCGTTGATTACTTCGCTCAAGGTTTCGTTACAGTGGGTCGGAATCATTTTAACCTCTGGGTTTTCTTTGTGGAAATTGGCAAGCTTATTCACCGTTTCTTTATAGTCTTTCCATGAGCTAAAAAAGAGACGTACAATTGGATTTGGCAATTTGCCTTCTATGAAAGCAGAACGTACCCAGCAGGCATCTGCAACTAAGAAATAAGCCTTTTTATTCGTCCGTAATTGTATACCTATTTGTCCCACGGCATGGCCTGGTAAGTTGAACGTGTGGATGCTATCGTCTCCAAATAAATCATAGGAGGTGCCAAAAATTTGGTCATCAAATTCTCGCCCCACATCCTCTATAAACTTAACTCGATCGTAGATATCATCTGGAATTAAATCTTTTAGTACGCCCTTCGAGAAACTAAAGGTTTTATTCAGTTTCATGGTGTATTCGAAGGCTTTTTTAGAGCAATAAAAAGTAGCACTCGGGAAGTCTTTCATACCACAGACGTGATCGCCGTGAAAGTGGGTAATGATGATGTGTTTTATGTCGTTCGGATTCAGTCCGAATCGTTGCAATTGAGATGCCACTTCATCTTCCTTGTTGATTTCAACTTTCGTTAGTTTCGCATAAATGCTGCTAGGAAAACGTCGTGTACATTCATAAAATCGATCTGTATATCCGGTATCATAAAGAATCCAACCTAAGTCATCGTGATAAATTACACCAAACAAGGCTTTAAATGGGATTTCCTTTTTACGCCCGCCTTTTATAACGTGATTCTCTTTAGAATAGCACAGACCAGCAGTATTAAGATATAGTTGTACTTTTTTCATTTAATCTGTACCAATCCACAAACTCTTGAATCGCTTCATTGGTATTTAATTTTGGTTGATACTTAAGTAATTCTTTTGCTTTGGATATATCAAAAGTCATGGATTTTGCCAAGGTTCCAACACCATATTTTGTGAGCGTCGGTTCTTCTTTGGTGGTTATTTTGGCATGCAATTCCATGAGCGATGCAATGAATAGAACAAATTTATAATTCAGTTTCTTCTCGGGTGGATTTAGGTCCAACTTTTTCAAAACATCGGTAATTGAATCCCATAAAACAATAGGTTCTCCATTTGTAATGTTAAAAGCTTCATTCAAGGCCTCTTCACCAACGTGAATAGACAATTGAATGGCGTCAGCAACATTACTCACAGAAGTGAGGTCTGATCTTGTTCTGCCGTCACCTATAATCTTCAAACGTCCTGCCTTATGCGCTTTGATCAACCTTGGCATAATAACCGTATCACCCCTACCGGTAAGGGCTCTGGGCCTGAGAATAATGTGAGGAATGCCAGATTTAGATAGGAGTTTTTCAGCCTCGAACTTTGTTCTGGAGTACTCGTTTACAAAGGTAGTTGGAAGCTCATCCTTTTCTGTAATGTTGAGTCTATCAGCGCCAGTAACGTAGATACTTGGTGTTGAAATATAGATGTATCGCTTCACTCCATTTGCTTTAGCGGCTTCGATAAGATTATACTGAGAATCGACGTTGGCTTTAACGAAGTCTTCTTTCTTTCCCCATGGCGAGGATAAAGCTGCGGCATGAATGATGACCTCGCAATCGTGGACCAGCCTTAAGGCAAAATCAGCATCCGTTAAATCACCGAGCACATAATTCACTTTTGGGTGAACTACTTTGTGCGACGTTTTTAAAGTTCTTCCTGAAGCAATAATCGATGAGATTTTATCATCAACAACGAGCTTTTCTAAGGTTCTAAATCCTAAAAATCCAGTGGCTCCGGTTAACAGTACTTTCATACTCACCTAGGTTCTTAATTAAGGTTGTCGAACATTCCACATCCTTCATTTTTCAGAAATGAAAGCGTTTTTTCATGATCTGAATCTAAAATGTGATTTGACTTGTTCCGGCAAAATGGGCAATTATTCATATAGCCATCGGTGTCGATGTACACATATTTTGAAGCTGCACCTGGGCATCCAGATTTCCTTTGATGGTAACCTGGGAATAAAACAATTGGATCATTTCGATACCTTTTATCTTCATTCGTTTTTAGAAAGAAATCCTCGACGACCTTTAATTCATCTGGGCGCAGTAAAACATCTTGACCAAGCCAGTTGCCAACCGCTCTTGGCTCGAGAATTTGAATAAAGGCAGCCCCCATTTTTTTGCCCAATTTTAAGTATTTAGTGAGATGTTCTTCGGTACAGAAATCTCTGGTAACGCAAATACTTAGTGAAATGGCAAGCTTGGCTTTTAATGCATTTTCTGCAGCATCCATTGCCCACGTGTACGCATCTTTATGCCTTCTAAATTTATTATGAACTTCCGGGTCGTGATGATCTAGGCTAATTGAAACGCCTGTTAAGCCTGCTTTTTTGAGTCTTTTGGCATTGCTTTCTGTAAAGTTAAATCCAGAAGTGAAAATCCAAAAATCTGAAGTGTTTTCTGAAAATTCCAATAATTCAACTAAGTCCTGAACCCGATTCATTGGATCGCCGCCTCCGTAATGAATCATTGAAATGCCAACATCTTGCAGTTTTTTTAGGATTTTTTTATGATCGTCGAGTGTAAGCGTTTCTTTTTTATTGAGCTCGGGTCCTTCATAACAATGTTCGCAGTTTAGCGCGCACTTTTTTGTGAGGGCAATTAAAACCAACCGAAGATTTTCAAGATTACTAACATCATTATCGATAACATTCCGGGCTTCTATTTCAAATAACCGATTAAAGTGTTTGCCCGGCCATCCAGTATTGTTGGGGTTAAAAAAGACTCTACCGTCAATAACCGCAAGTTTTTGATGCGCGTTTTTAACCGTGTAACGATTTCTAAGATCAATTATCTGTCTAACAATCTTTATAAATTTCGTGGGTGATTTGTATTTTTTAATTATAAACCAAGAAACACTCAGCCACATACGCGCCAAGAGGCGGTTTTTGCTGAAGCCGGAAACAATTTCTGGATAAATTAATTCCGTATTAGAATCATTCGGAAATGTCTCCTCAGCCGAATTTATTTTATTTTTGTCTAATTGTATTATTTGTTCCATTTTATTGCTTTCCTTCTTTCTTTCCTTTATGCAATCGGTAGCCTAAATAGATGTTTCCTACCAAAACGTATTGTTGTCTTCTAAATGGATATCGCAGAACTTCTTCATATTCGCTCGTCGACGTCATGCGAGCGTAAACAATGTTATCTTCTAATGTGCCATTATTCTGTATGGCGGTTGAGCCGCCTAATTCTCCAGTAATTGACCAATTTTTCCAAGCATTGATTTCGAAGCCTAATAAAAGTTCATAGCGAACATAGTTAAAGGCATTTTTCTCAACAGTGGAAATACGGATGTAATTATTCCAATTGGAATTGTTGTAAGGATCAAGGGTTTCGAAATGTTTCACCGAACCCACGTCGCCAATGCCAAAACTTAAACCGGTGCTTAGGAAGAAACTTCGTTTTTGGTGCCCAAGAAAGTAATATTTAGGATATACACCCATTTGAAATTGGGTGCGTAAATAGTGTAGTATTTGATTTTGCTCGTCGCTTTTTGTGGTAAGTCGATGGTAATCAGGCAAACCATTCACCTTTGGTGATCCACGGTAATGACTTGCATAATCGTAATTACCAAAGTCATTTTCATGTATATCCGGACTATTCCATATTTTGGGGTTTTCAATTCCAAGTAGTAGTGGGAATTTAATCGCCCAGTTTCCCATAAGGTATTCGGGTTCTAACGAAATTAGGCGTGCGGATTGGAAACCGGTGGCATAACCATAATCAGCATCATTGTAGTTTAAAAGCCCCCCTAAGTTTGTGTGTACGCGCCATACGGGGCTTCCGAATTCGTATGGTTTTTTAAAGTAATCTCCGATAATGTATTTAAAAAAAGACTCCGAAATCACCAGAGTATCACCGAAAACTTCCGATTCATGCCAACTATTTTGGTAGAAATACCTCTGAATGATCGTCAAGGATACAAGGTTGTACTGACTGCCACTTTGATAACTTATTACCTGATTTTTTAAATCCACAGAGTCAATGATCGTTGGTAAAACATTGCCGTTTTTGAAAACCAGCGTGTCTTGCGCAAATGCATTAAGCGTTAAACAGCAAATGCTCAGTAATATAAATTGCTTTAGCATTCTATTTCGCATTAATCTTACCCAATCGATACCCTATATAAAAGTTTGCCAACAAAAGATTGTATGTGAACAAATGCCATGAACTGTCAGGCCTGTAATCATATTGTGCAACTTTCTCATACATACGTTCTCCTTCTCGGGCGTAAACCACGTCTTGAATTGGGCCACTGTTTTTCATGTATGAAGAAAAGCCCCCTTCTACCGTTATTGACAGTCGGGATCCCAAATTAACTTCCAACCCTAGTTGAGCTTCTTGACGGAAATAACTAAATGTGTTCCTCACAGTTATGACTTTGAGTTCTTCGTGATGCCAATATCTATAGTATTTATCACCCCAACTACTTTTTATGTCCTCATATGACAAGGTTTCATAATAGGTGCTTGCACCAAAATCTCCAACACCAAAACTTAAGCCAACAGCTACATACAAGCTGCGTTTACGATGTTCTGAAAAATAATACTTGGGTTTAACCCCAATCTGGAACCGTGTTTGCACATAGTGACCAATTTTTGGTCTATTGTATTGGTAGTATTGTCGGAAAGTCGGAAGTCCTTCATATCCAGTGGTTTTTTCTACTTCAGTTCCGAAACTGCTAAAGTGCCTATATTTAGGGAAAGAGCCTTTGTAAAGAATTTCTGTGTTTAAATCGCGCTGATTTTGAATGCCAATTTGGATGGGGAAATCGAATGCCCAATTGCCAACTAAATATTCCAGTTCAAGTGAAATTAGCTTCTTGGACTGAAAACCAGTAAACCAACCATCGCTGCCATCTTTTAGTAGTGGCACAAGATTGGTATGAATACGACAAAGCCTTAATCCACTATCTTTTGGGCTTAGAATGTGATCACCGAGCCATTTCTTTTTACTCTTAAATGTGGATTTTGAGGCAATAATATACCATTTATTTTTATAAAAATACTTCGTCACAGCCTCAAATGAAATGACTGCTTTTTCATTATTTACCGTGTAATAAATCAAACGGCCGTCTTCATCTATTTGGTCAATTCGAACATCCAATTTGCTGCTGTCAATTAATTGAAGTTTGTCTTGCGCTTTAAGGCTGAAAGTTGTGATACTTAGAACTATTAAAAGGATATATTTCATCATATTATTTCGTTCTCCTCTTAGCCAATCGATACCCTAAATAAAAGTTTGCCACCACAACTCCTCCAAATTCGTCTGGTCTATAATCATATTGCGCAACCTTCTCAAATGCGCGTGTTCCTTGGCGGGCGTACAAAATATCTTGAATAGGACCTTTGTTTTTCATAGTTGAAGAAATACCTACTTCTAAGGTTATGGACAATCGCGACCGCAAATTAACTTCGAACCCGAGTTGAACTTCTTGACGAAAATAAGAAAAGGTGTTTCTGATGGTTGTGATTTTGCGCTCATTTACGTACCAATATCTATAATTATATTCGTCAATATACGTCAATGTTTGATAATCAGTTATCGAACCAAAATCTCCAACACCATAACTCAAACCAACAGCCAAATAGAAACTCCGTTCACGATGATTTAAGAAGTAATATTTGGGTTTAACTCCAATCTGGAACCGAGTTTGCACATAGTGACCATCTCGTGTATCGTTATATGATATAGAACCAGAAGATTTACGAAAATTAGGAAGTCCTTCGTATCCCGAATTTTGTGGTATTTCTTCCTTATAACCGCTCACGAAGTAATTATGTCTACCGTTATAGTAAAGGACTTCAGAATTTAAAACACGACGATTATCAACACCAATTACAATTGGGAGTTGAAATGCCCATTTACCAATTAGGTATTCTGGTTCAATGGAAATAAACTTCGAGGATTGAAATCCTTTAAAATTATTTTCATTGTCCTTATTAAGAAGCCCTGCAAGGTTTGTGTGAATTCTCCAATCACACTTTTTGTCAACTATGATATATCCAAAGAAAATTTTGGGTCGTGTTTTAGTAGGAAGCGTATGCCATGTGTTCTTATAGTAGTATTTCGTCACAGCCTCAAATGAAATGACTGCTTTTTCATTATTTACCGTGTAATAAATCAAACGGCCGTCTTCATCTATTTGGTCAATTCGAACATCAATTTTGCTGCTGTCCGTTAATTGAAGTACATCCTGAGCCTTGGCGCTGAATGCCGAAATGCATAGAATAATAAATACAACTGCCTTTATACCTTTCATTTCTTAAAATAAAGTTCCTTCGAAAAACGAGCAAAAGCCTCATCTTGTAAGAAAGGTCGAAGCGCCATTCTTTGCATGTTTCCTTCGTAGGTTTTGTTGGATAAATAGTATCCCTTGCTATGAAGAAAAAGTGTACGCTCACCTTCCTTGGCAATTGGAATGCCCGTAAATTTAAGCTCGCTTTGGGTTCCGGCTTGCCCGTGAACCATATATGATTGATCGTCTTTCGCTAACTCAACAGTACTTGAATTACCATCTTGGTCTTCGGCAATTGAGGGTGTTAAAACAACAACATTTGAAGGGGAGCTTGCATTAACCGATAAGGCTACATAATCAAGTTGCCACAACATGAATCCAGCGCGAATACGCACTTCAATCGTTGAGCTTATTTGGTTAAGTAAGTTGGTTGGAATTGGTACGGCTAGTGTATTAAAAGATACATCGCCAATCATTTGCGTTGATTGTATATCCACCCATTGGCCATCTACTTTGATCGAAACCACTAAGGTGAATCCTTGTTTTTTAATATTTTCTTCAATCTCTACCTTCGTTTTGGTTGCCTGACTTGCTCTCCATTTGGGATACTGACGACCAAACAAGGCCGAAAATTCATTGAAAACATGGCCGCCCCAGGGGTGGTTTTTAGCCGACATAATGAGTTGAGCATTTTCGACGTCGGCAGGTGTTGTAAATGTCAGAAAGACATCCGAGAATGCGTGGTCGCTTTGCTCGTTAAAATCGTAACTAAATTGATCTGGATTGTGCAATTTTTCTTCAAGGGATTGACCCGATCCATCCACAGACTTTACCGGTCGAATGATGGTTTTGGTGCTGTATAATTTCCCTTCTTGATCTATGTAAACATTTTCGCTGGCATCGTGTTGTACGGCAATTAAGTTTAATAAGTTGGTATGTTGCTCTTCATTCTCCTCATTTTTTATAATAAGGCTGAGGTCTGATTGGCTGGGCTGAAAGTCTGAAAACGCTTTGTAATCATCACGTTCCAATACTTTATGCGTAGTTCCCGTATATAAGGTATGGCTGTACGCATAATTGCTTCCGTTGTTTGTATACACATGCGGACAATTACAGGTAATGGCTAAAAAAACCGTTAGACTGGCTGCAGTTACAAGTGAGACGGTAGCCACTTCAGCTCCTTTGTTTCTAGTGTACAATTCAATAAGGCTGATATCACTTTCTTTAAAACCAACATTTGTTTCATCCTTTGCAAGACTGTTTACATATATGTGGAGTTGGTTGGCATAGGTTTTGTCTATTAAACGTATACGAGCGGTTCGTTTGTCTTTAATTTTTTCGTAGTACTTGGTATACTTGCTGTTTGGTACGATGGGTACGGCAAGCGCCGAAAAACTATCCAAGTCTTTGTGGTAATATATGTTTCGTAATTCCGTGGTAGAATTACCAATGTGCACCACGGTATAATAGTCCTTAATCTTTTTATGATTAACTAAAACAGATTCGGTTGTGTTCTTACCGTCAATTTGTTCCGTTCTGACTTTGTAATAGCCACAACTGTTAAAAAGAATTAAGGCGAGTGTTAAAAAAACAGTGCCAAATTTCGTGGTAAAATAGATTCGAGCGTTGTTCATATTTTTATGTTGGTTGGATTAAAGGTATGGTTTCATATTTATAATTGATACAGGACATTGCTGAGGCACGAGACCTTAAAGTCAATTTGAAATTTGTCACCCACAATTTTGCAAGGTTCAAAACATAAATTACAAAATGCGACTTGAAATGCTTTTGCATGGCTTTTATCCAGATTTTAGTTTGGTCTTATAATCGCTTCACGCTGGAAGTAAATAGAAGGCCTTTAAGTCCAAGTGACAATTTCATTGTTTGTCAAAGTTCTACTCATGTTATCAGTTAATTAGGTTGAAATATTGTCATGAAAACGCACAAGATTTATACATAAAGATGACGAGTTAGTTCAACGTAGGTTGTCGTATGCATTCCTTCTTTCTAAATCCTGCACGCAACTAAACCTATGTAATATTAAGCTTTTAAAAGTGGTTTGGAAATTTTTAGAAAAATATATTGCGGTTTGGGAACCCAAAATGTTAAAAAGTGGCTTAAAAAAGGGGCTTGGGGGATGTTGGTTTTTTCGCTTTTAACTGGATAAAAGAGTTAAGGTCGGAAATCAGCATTTGCGTACTTCCTTTTTTATATCGTTACATTTCTTGCATTAATAAACGACACCAATTCTTTTTTGAGGCCATCCGTCAACGGTACAACCCACGCAATTTCATGTGATGTATTACACAATTAATATCCTACATAACCCCCTCAACCACGGCTTCTCGATCAATCTTCTTAATCATTCCTTGCAAGGCCTTACCTGGGCCCACTTCCATAAATGAGCTTGCTCCGTCGGCAATCATGTGCTGCACGCTTTGGGTCCATTTAACAGGCGAGGTAAGTTGGGCTATTAGGTTTTGTTGGATGGTTTTTGGGTCCGTTTCGGCCTTTGTACTTACGTTCTGATAGATTGGGCACGAGGGAGTGTGAAAGGTCGTTTGCTCAATGGCAGCGGCCAATTCCTCACGGGCGGGTTGCATTAACGGGGAATGGAACGCGCCACCAACCGGAAGCGGTAATGCACGGCGAGCTCCTTTTTCTAACAATAACGCACAGGCTTTTTCGATGCCGGCATTTGAACCCGAGATAACCAATTGTCCCGGGCAGTTATAATTTGCAGCAACCACTACTTCATCCGAAATGGATGCGCAAGCTTCTTCCACTACTTCATCATCCAAGCCAATAATCGCAGCCATGGTAGATGGATTGAGCTCACATGCTTTTTGCATGGCTTGTGCTCGTATGCTAACCAATTTCAAACCGTCTTCGAATGAGAGTGTGTTATTGGCAACCAAGGCAGAAATTTCACCTAATGAATGACCGGCAACCATATCCGCCGCAAAATCCGGCATTGTTTTAGCCAAAATAACCGAGTGTAAAAACACAGCAGGCTGAGTAATATTGGTTTGTTTAAGATCTTCATCCGTACCATTAAACATCACATCTGTAATCGAAAAACCCAATATTTCGTTGGCCTTTTCGAACAAGGCTCGTGCCTCGGGCTGGTCAAATAATTCCTTTCCCATTCCTACAAACTGGGCACCTTGTCCCGGAAATACATATGCTTTCATTCGTGTTCTTTGTTTTGTTTTAATTCTTGTTGGAGCTCATCGGCAAAAAGTGCACAATGATTTGATAGTTCTCGGCTTCGAAAAAACGAATTTTTTTCGAACCTGTCACGGTATACCCCTTATTTTGGGTATAACTCAATGATCGGGTGCTGTTTGATATAACCGATGATTCCGAAAAATTAATCATAAATCGTTTGATGGAACTGTCGGTTTCATGCCGTACAATTCGAACCAGCTTCATGCGCTGTTCTGGGTTAACCGACTTATAATCAACAATATGCTCTCCGTTAAAGTGCAGCTCTTCCACCTGTTCAAAGTCGGAGGCCCATTGGGCCGGTTTAAAATCGATTTCCAGAAACAAGGCCAACTCACGCTTCCAGTCAACGTCGTTTAGGATGGTGTCGTTTGTATTATCCTGCCAAACCGATTTTTTAGTAAGCGATGGCTTTTCCTTTTCCAACCTTTTTAATTCACCTTGCATAAAAGCCTTAACATCCGGAACGTTTTGAGCAATGCCGGCATCTTTTGCCGCCGTTGTTTCATCAGTGCTGTTGCAAGAAGAAAATGCAGCAAGAAATGAGATGGCAAGGATTACGATGGATGTTAGATTTCTCATAGGTCGATTACTTAGCGTTGAGACGTTGCAAACCGCTTTTAGCCCGATGCTCAATGCTTTTTTTATATTCCTTATTTGCTTTAAAGCTCATGGCCTTGCTGAAGTTTTCGCGCGCTTCGCTGGCCTTGCCCAACGATTCATAGCGCTCGGCTAAATAGAGCGCGGAATATGAAGCGTAGTATTGACTTAGATCTTTGCCCGTAATCATCGCAGCTTTGTAATAGGCAATCGCCAATTCATTCTGATTCAATTCATCATAAATCCGTCCTTTCCGATAACAATATTCCGTTTTCTGCAAGGTTGTTTCAAAGTCATCTGCCGATTTTCCGTCGATCTGAGCAATGGCTTTTTCGTAATAACCGCCGTCGAACAAGAGTCGGGCCTTTAGCAAATATTCATGTGGAATAAGTTCACTTTCGGCTTCACGTTGCGCTTGTTCGTCTTCTTCTAAATTAGTGTTTCCACTGAGCTTGCACAAGTTCATATACGTTGTGTAAAGCACTGGTTTTTTTAGTACAATGGCATTCCAAGCCATTTTTTGATAGCAGCTCTTCACATAGCTGGAGCCCATATTTTCAGCCAAAAACTTCTTAAAGTAGTGGATGGCATCTGCATCCAATCGATGCAATTTAGCCGCACCCAACATAAAGTTAAAATAAGGTATTTGATGAAATTCGTTGCTCGTCGGTCGGGCTAGTAGGGTTTCGATGATAACCTCGTTCTTTTTACATTTTTCAGCAATGTTGGCTCGAGCAAAGGCACTGAGTGGGTTGATGTCAAAATCGGACGTAAGGGTGTTTATGATCCTCCACGCTTCGGCCTTATTGTTGTTTAAATAGAGTTGAACGGCGGCCTCGTAAAACTTAGCTTCTTTTTGCAAGTACACCCATTCGGGTTTAACCACCTTTAATCGACTCATTTTCTGGATATCAGCCAAACCTTGGAGGGTGGTTCCATTGTATCCAAGCATGGATATGAGTTTTCGATAACTGGCGGGAAGGTTGCCAAAACCGGCCTTTAACAAGCCTAAGGTTTTGTACGCCGGCCAAAAATCTGGATGTACCTCAACCAGTTTGATTCCGTGTCTGTAGCTGTTTCGCACATTTCCCGCAGCCGAAATTGCATTGCCCATTTTGCCATCGGCAACGGAGCTGTAAAAATAAAGTTCTTGTTGGAAGAAATCGGAGTAGCCATCCGCGCCATCGTACGCCGAAAATTGTTTTAGTGCGGCTTTAACTTGTAGGTTAAAGCTTTGATAGTCCTCTTCATTTTCATTGGTTACAACCTTTAATAATGAGGACATACATTTAAGATAATCGGTTACAATGTTGTCTGGATTGCGAGTACTTTCGGCTAAAAGAATCTTTTCTGCATATTTCAGCTTTAGTTGATAGATGCTTGCTTGAGCTTGAAGGCATTCGGCATTAAAGTCAACATTCAGAGCGGCCTTTGCCGTGCCTAATTCAGCAAATTGAAATCCAAGTAGAAGGATAAGAGTGATATAGCTTCGCATTCGCATCATAGATTCCTTACAAAGTTAATTCTTTGAGAATCATAAAGGTGAACGAAGTGTAGGTTGGCGCTAACGAAAACTACGCTTTTTTGCGTCTTCTAGATTTCGGCTTTTCTTCTGGAACTTCTTCCACAATTCCTGCCAAATCAGCATCCACATTTATTCGTCCGCAGTGTTCGCAGATAACGATTTTTTTACGTTGACGAATATCGGATTGAAGCTGCGGTGGAACTTTTGCAAAACAACCACCACATGAACCACGAAGAACGGGTGCCACGGCTAAACCATTCAGCACATTCTTACGGATTCGATCGTAGGCCTTTAAGAGCTTAGGATCAGCCGTAGTCAACGCTTTATCGCGATCTTTCAAAATCTTGCTTTCTTCTTTTCCGGTTTCAGAAGTAATGTCTTCCAATTCCTTTTTCTTGTTCTCAAGATCAATTCTGCGACCATCTAAAGAGATTTTAACCTCGTCGATTAACTCTTGTTTGATGACAATGTTTCGCTGCAATTCGCCAATCTTTTTCTCAGCGGCTAAGACCTCTAATCCTTGGATCTCAATTTCTTTATTCAACGCATCATACTCACGGTTGTTCTTAACCTTGTTGAGTTGTTCGTTGTATTTCTTACTCAATCGCTGCGATTCAGAAATCTTCTCTTTGCCCGCCACAATACCTGATTCGAAATCACCGATTTCTTGTTCAAAGTTGTCTAAACGCGTTTGCAAGCCGGCAATCTCATCTTCTAAGTCGGCCACTTCCATTGGCAATTCTCCACGAATTGACTGTAACTTATCCATTCGTCCATCGATGGATTGAAGGTTCCATAAACTCTGAAGTTTTTCTTCTACTGTTGCCATTGGATTTTATTAATAATAATATTTGATGGGATTTGTAATTGCTCTTGTAAAAATGACTGCAAAATTAGGTATTTTTTCCAATAAAATTTCACCTATTAATTCAATGGTAAATTGCTCACTCTCGTAATGTCCAACATCACATAAAAAGAGATCATCTTCTGCATCAAAAAACTCGTGATACTTTACGTCTCCGGTGACGTAAGCATCTGCTTTTGAGCCTTTTGCATTATCTATTAGGAAACTTCCTGCCCCTCCACACACCGCTACAGTTTTAATGCGTTCTATGTTTTTAGGCGAAGTAAATCGGATAACATCCACCTTCAACTTCTGCTTAACATGTGCCAAAAATTCTGTTTTGGAAAGAGGCACTTCCAATTCGCCAATCATTCCTGCTCCAACTTCATTCCACGAATTGTCTAAAACATACCAGTCAAAGGCAACTTCCTCATAGGGGTGGGCTTCTAAAAGTGCGCGTTCAACTTGGGTACATAATTGGGGAGGAACCACCGTCTCAATCCGAACTTCTGATTCCTGGTGTTGCTCACCTTTCTTACCAACAAAGGCGTTGGTGTCCTGGTTGCCGGTGAAGGTTCCAGATCCAACCAAGTTAAAACTGCATTCAGAATAATTGCCAATGGTACCAGCACCTGCTGTAAACAGCGCCGAACGAACGGCGTCAGCGTACTTTTCCGGCACAAAGGTCACCAGCTTTCTAAGTTCACCCTTTTTGCGCTTTAAGATCTTCGTGTCAAGTAAGCCAAGCTTTTGAGAGATTTTAGCATTAACTCCCTGGTTTAGAACATTATCTAAATTTGTGTGAATGGCATAAATGGCAATTTTATTTTGGATGGCTTTTATAACCACCCGTTCAACATAATTGGTTCCATTTAATCGTTTCAGTCCACCAAATACAATAGGATGATGGGCAATGATTAAGTTGGATTTCGTAGCAATTGCCTCATCTACAATCTCTTCCGTTGCATCTAGGCAGATGAGCACCTTGTCTACTTCATCGTTATTATTGCCTACCAACAAACCCGAATTGTCGTACGATTCTTGAAGGTTGGGAGGTGCAATGCGTTCAAGAATGGAAGTGATTTCTTTTATTTTCATGCCTTTTTTACAAATGAAAGGAGGGTCCAAAGTTCATAAAAAAATGCTCAACTTTGCGCCCAATGAGCGTTTTGCGAGTTTTATTATTAATTCCAGCCCTAATTTACGGCTTTATAACGGAGGTGCGCAATCAGTTATTTAAGAAGGGAATACTTAAATCCGTACAGTTTGACGTGGCAACCATAGCCGTAGGAAATTTAGCGGTTGGCGGTTCTGGCAAAACACCCATGATTCATTTCTTAATTAACCAATTGTACAGCAAACGAACGTTGGCAGTTTTGAGTCGCGGCTATGGTCGCAAAACCAAAGGCTTTTATGAGGTTTTGGAAGGTTTAGAAGCAGAAACTACCGGAGATGAGCCATTGGAAATAAAGCGCAAACACCCGAATATTAGAGTATTTGTTTGTGAAGATCGAGTAATGGGCGTTGCGGAATTGATGCGTGTTGCACCCGAAACAAACCTGGTTTTGTTGGATGATGCCTTCCAACACCAATACATAAAGCCTCATATATCACTTTTGTTATCGGATGCCAAAAAACCATTTTATCAAGATTTTATGATGCCCTTTGGCCGATTGCGCGAATTTGCATTTAACCACAAACGGGCGAATGCAGTAATTTTCACAAAGGCAGGTCCTGGCTTTTACATACCACCCAAACAACGTTCAAAAATTAGTCGACCCATTTTCATTTCTTCGTTGAAAACAAAAGGGGCTAAAGCTACCATTGAGCGTTTGCCCGACTTGCAACCGCGTTCAGAAGTAGTCGTGGTGAGCGCGTTGGCAAACAATGCCGCCTTTGTAAATGCGGTTCATTCACAGTACAGCGTTCAAGACACCTTTGTGTTTCGAGATCACTACCCCTACAAATCCATTGATATACAGCGTATTACAAAAGAATCTGAAAACTTACCAGTGGTTACAACCTCGAAAGATTGGGTAAAGCTCGAACCGCTGTTTAAGCAGAATCCACATCCTGCGGGGGTGTATGTTATGCAAGCGGAAGTGCAATTTGTTGAAGAAGAAAAATTTGTGGAATGGTTGCAAAATAAATTGGCAGAGGTGGAACCTAAAGCGGACGAATGAATCGTAAATACGTAAAACCAAAAAAGCACCTTGGTCAGCACTTTCTTAAAGATGAGTCTGTTGCACAACGAACTGCCAACTTGGTGGACGACTGTGGCACCTCCAAGTGGCTCGAAATTGGGCCTGGAACCGGTGTTTTAACCAAGTACTTACTCGAAAAAGAAATAACGTTGTTAGCGGTTGAACTCGACGGCGCATCGGTAAAATACTTGCATCAAAACTTTCCCGATTTACCTGTTGTTGAAGATGATTTCTTACAGATGAAACTCCCGTTTAAAGCCAACGAGGCCTTTGGCATAATTGGCAATTTCCCGTACAACATTTCAACGCAGATTGTTTTTAGGATCTTGGAGGAACGTCATAGAGTTCCGACCTTTGCCGGCATGTTTCAGTTGGAAGTAGCCGAGCGATATGCTTCAAAACATGGTTCAAAGAAATATGGAATTACTTCGGTATTAACACAGGCATACTACGATGTTGAATTGGTTTTTGAAATTCCTCCAGAAGTATTCACTCCACCGCCAAAGGTTATGTCGGCAGTTATTTTAGCCAAGCGAAAATCCGTTGATCCACATGTTGATCACAAGCTCTTTTTTGACGTAGTTAAAACAGCCTTCCAACAACGCAGAAAAACGCTTTGGAATGCGCTTAAGAAGTTTGGCATATCGAAAGAGGTGGCCGATGCCAGTCCGTATTTTACCCAACGCGCTGAGCAGCTGAGTGTGGATGAGTTTTTGGATTTGACGAGGTTGGTGGAAGAAAGTAGAAGCTGAAGTTGAAAATAGATTACGCGCCGGTGCTTTGATTTTTATTGGAAGCATGAAGGATGAGTCCTATCAAACGCACGATCTTTTAAAATTAATCAAGGAATATTTTGTTCTTATAGTCGTATCGAAATGTAGTTTTGCCATGGAAATGTAACAAACCATAATCAACATCTATTGCCTGAATTGTGGGGCGCGAAGCATCGCTTTCGAAGGGCGTGAGGCATCGCTTCCGAGGGTCGCGAAGCATCGCGACCCTACAATCGCTCTATAACGCCGGCAATTCCTTGTCCGCCGCCAATGCACGCGGTAACAATGCCGTAGCGCTGCTTTCTGCGTTTCATCTCGTTGAGAATCTGGATGGAAAGCTTCGCTCCCGTACATCCCAATGGATGTCCGAGTGCAATGGCGCCGCCATTTACATTTACGATATCTGGGTTTAAGCCCAGTTCACAAATCACTGCCAAACTTTGTGAAGCAAAGGCCTCGTTCAACTCAATCTGATCGATGTCGTTTAGGGTGAGTCCGGCGCGTTTTAACGCCTTTGGAACGGCTTCTACTGGCCCTATGCCCATATATCTTGGATTAACGCCTGCACTCGATGCAGAGACCAATCTGCCAATGGGCTCGAGCTTTAAATCTTTCATCAATCGCTCACTCATTACTATCACAAAGGCTGCGCCATCCGAGGTTTGGGAAGAATTACCAGCCGTTACCGATCCCCCTGCTTTAAATGCCGGTCGGAGTTTACCCAATACTTCCAAATTAGTGCCTTTACGCGGACCTTCATCCACCGAAACGGTGAAATTTCGTGTTTCTCGTTTGCCTTTTTCCGCGTTGTAAAAGACCTCTTCAACCTCATACGGCACGATCTCATCCACAAACTTACCAGCAGCAATAGCTGCCAATGCCTTTTCGTGCGATCCGAGCGCAAACTTATCTTGATCTTCTCGGCTCACATTAAACTTCGTAGCCACTTCTTCGGCGGTCAATCCCATACCCAAAAAATAATCGGGATGATCTTTCGCAATGCTGTAGGTTGGAACGGTTTTAAATCCAACGGTGGGCACCAAGCTCATACTCTCGGTTCCGCCGGCAATGATGCAATCTGCCAAACCAGCACTCACCTTAGCCACAGCCATCGAGATGGTTTCCAAGCCGCTGCCGCAATAGCGGTTTACGGTGGCACCGCCAACGCCCAATGGCAACTTGGATTTAACCGCAACCCATCGAGCCATTTGTAAGCCTTGTTCCGCTTCGGGTACCGCGTTCCCAACCAATATATCCTCCACAACCGATGGGTCAAAACCTGGTGTATTGTCAATTAAGTGATCAATTACCGCGGCTCCAAAATCTACAGGAGAGGTGAATCTAAATCCGCCTTTGTTTGCTTTTGCTACTGCGGTTCGGTAGCCGTTTATGATGTATGCGTTCATTTTGAGATGTTTAGATGTATGGACTGAAAGACTAAAAGACTTTGAAATTTGTTCATTTTGAGATGTTTAGATGTAAAGACTAAAAGACTTTGAAATTTGTTCATTTTGAGATGTTTAGACT
>JBLHHI010000033.1:0-28803 GCA_047614125.1 Bacteroidia bacterium
ATGAAAGCCGGGTTATAGGGCTGGCAAGCCCTAATGGACGATAAACTAAGTCCTATTATCTAACCAAAAAGTCGTCCTAAACTTGTGATGAACTCATAGGTACATATGCGCCTAATCATATAAATTATTAATAGAAGTGTTGCTCTGCTTAAAGATTTCGTAGCTCATTTACAAATAGAAATCCTTCGTAAGTTGTTGGTATGCCGAGGTTCGATTGTTTCTGGTGGTTTCGAGTGTTAGGATAGCAACCTTACTTTGAGGAGCTTCGGCTGGCTCGGCTTCATATTCTCCCTTTACTAGTTCAAACAAAACGCGCTTAAACGGAAGTTCCGCTCGACCCCTAACTCGGGTGAGTCGGGCAATGAACAAGCCGGATTTATTGGACCATTCGTGCACTTGGTGTTCATATTCGATGGGAAGAATTAGTGCCATTGTTGCCTTTTTCCCCATCAGGCCATGTATCGCATCCAACCACGATTCAAGCACTTGGTTGCCCAAATGACGGGCCACAGCCCTCTGTTCATCTGGGTTTGCAAGTCCATTGGTGAAATACGGTGGATTGCATACCACCAAATCAAAGGTTGTAGATGGCTGAAATTCGAAAAGTGAGTTTTGAACAAGCTCAAGCTGATGGCTAAATTTTGATGACTCAAAGTTAAGTGCAGCATCCAAACATGCATTTTCATCGATTTCCATTCCAACTACCTTGGCATTGGGAAAGCGTTGCGCCATCATCATGGCAATGAGCCCAGTGCCCGTTCCCACATCTAAAATGGTTGTTGGATTTTCTATAGAAGTCCATGCTCCCAACAAAACGCCATCGGTTCCAACCTTCATGGCGGCATTGTTTTGATGCAGGCTAAACTGCTTAAAATGAAAGGGTTTATAAACCTTCACTCTATTTAGGGCAGATATTCTAAAGCACCAGCATCGGGCTTTGCATCCCGTACGGTTCCTTCTAAATCGTTGGTTATGCCCAAATTTAAACCGATATCGATGGCACCCGATCCTTCGATGATGTGATAATCGTAGTTGCGATAATCTTTGAAGAGAGGGTCTATGTTTAAGATGTTTTTAAAATCGCCTTTTGCTAGGTTTGGTTGTTCTGTTTTTAGAAGATTGTTTGTAAAAATGAAGGATTTAACGTCGTCATTTTCGTTAAGCAAGCCTAAGCCCACTTCTTCGGCCAAACTGCCGTAAATGATGTTATTTCTAGCATCCACTTCGATCTTGAAAGTTCTTAAAACTCGACCAAATTCATCGGCTTCGAAGTTGTTTAACAAGAAGGTTGGATCTTTTCTGCCAAAGTAATAATTGTAGGTAATGAAGGTATTGTGATAGAGTTCATACCGTCCACCCCAAAGTGCCAAACACGAATACCGACCACAATTGTCGTACACCGAATTTTCGCTTCGTATGTAACTCCGTTTGCCCGAAAGTCCGTCGAAACTCATATTCCGCACCTCGGTATTTTTAATCACCACATTGGGTAGATCATTTTTAGAAGACGAGTCGCAGTAAATGCCAACCGTTCCATTTTTAATGCGTGCGTAGGATATGGTATTGTTGGTGCTTAAGTAGTTTAACCAAACTCCGCCCCATTGCCCAGCGCGTTCCTCATAATCGGGCTCTAAGCGATCGGCTTCCATATAAACGGGTTCCGAAATACTCCCTTGAACGTCTAACGTTCCTTCTACATACAACCAAGTTCGTGCGCCAAAATACATCTTAACGCCTTCTTTAATGGTGAGCTTGCAATTTTCTGGAACAAATAGGTAGCCATGTACTACGTAAGGTTTTTCCTTGTCATCCAACACCACATTGCACAGGGTATCGTTCAGCATGTAATGCGCGTCTTGTCCCCAAGCTATAAGCTTTACATCTTGTAAATTTCCGTTGGTTTTAAAAATCAATGAATCTTTAATAACCAAGGGGCGCGCCGCTGGATCTTGGTTTGGATCTAGATTTACTTCCACAAAAACAAAGATTGAATCGCCGGGCAGTATTTCAATTCCGTTTACGGCCCTACCGGCCTCGCCATCAACATTTAAGCTAAAATACGATTGATCTCCACCGCCTAAATAAACGTCGGTTCGTATGCTTTCTTTGTTTGGATTTACTACGGTAAAGATTTTAGTTGCGCTCAACGGAACTCCATTGCCTAGGTAAGTAAAAACCGTATCGAAGTAAACGGTGTCTTCTTGCAACTTGAGCTTAGCCGATGAATCGGTAGTGAATACATCGTCGTTCTTACATGACGTAATGAGCACGATTTGAAGAAGAAATACGACGAAACAAAAATGAAGAATGCGTTTTGACATTGGTGCAAAAGTAATTAAGAACCTGCCATAGAAACGAGTCATCGTTCAAAGTGTTGTCAGATCTTGGAGTCTTACCAAAATTTTACTAAATTCGTTCCTACCAAACCAAACCAATTTTACTCATGAAAAAATCAATTTTCCTCCTCAAGCTGTGGCTTTTCTTATCCTTTTACTTTTTAGTTCACATTAATTCATCGTATTGCCAAAACCTTAAAAGCATCATGGTTAATGCCTGTGCCGGCTCTGGGTCGGAGGGCGACAATGAATATCTCATTCTTCAAAATGGCGCATCTTCTTTCACCATTAGTTCGGCAAACATTGATTTGCGCGACGGAAACTCGTATCCCGCTTCAACCAGCATTACCAATCCGCTGGTTACTGGCGGAAACAGTGGATTTATTGCGGCTTTGAACACCCTGCTTCCATCGGGATGTGATTTTAGCTTTGTAAATGGAACGACTTCTACCACCATTCCCGCCAATTCGTACTTTGTGGTAATGGATGCCAATCCTACCGATACGGCGGATTTTAGTGCCTGGTGTGGATCGGGTATCGGGAACACTCCCATTGCCTTTAGCGCAGATCCTTCTTGGAGCACGGTGGGAGTTTTTCCAAACAATTCGAGTGGGAATGCCCACATCCAAATAAATATTAACGGAACAACTAAAAACTACAACTATTCGAACGCTTGGTCGAGCAATGCCGATGGAAACTATGCCGTCTGGCAAGATACCGGTCAGGCACAGTATTGCGGAAATTATTCGGGATGTACACCAATTAACACATACAATCTTCCCGTTGAATTGCTTTCGTTGGAAGCCCGAGCACTGGGCGCTGCAAATCAGATTCAATGGCAAACAGCTTCCGAAGTAAACAATTACGGCTTTGTTGTTTATAGGCGCAATGAAGGAGGCGATTACGACAGCATAGGCTTTGTAAAGGGAAACGGAAACAGTGCTTCCATTCAAAGCTATGCGTATGCTGATCTTCATCCACAACTTGAAAGTAATTGGTATTTGATTGAACAACTCGATTTCAACCAAGATTCGAAGCGATATGGCCCTGTTTGGGTTCATCGCCCAGTGCATCCAACTTTGATATCCATCCATCCAAACCCCTGCTTTAACCAGCTGACCATATCCTTAACCAACATGGAAGAAGATGTAAACGTATATCTCTACAACCTTTATGGAACATTGCTGTTGAATTATCGGCTGGATAAAAGTGCCGTTATAAGCACCAACGAACTTCCCGATGGAGTTTACTATTTACACTTCCAATGGGCTGAAAACACTGAAAATATGCCCTTTATTAAGACCGGTGAACGCTGATATTTTGTGCTTGTTTTTACGGAATTATTGAAGGTATCTTTGCGCCCCGTTAACCCTAAAAGATAGGACAATGATCATTGGAGTACCTAAAGAAATTAAAAACAACGAAAACCGTGTGGCCTTAACTCCTGCTGGAGTTGGAGAATTGTTAAAACACGGACATACCATTTATATTCAATCTACCGCCGGTGTTGGAAGTGGGTTTGAAGATGAAGAATATGTTGAAGCTGGGGCACAAATTCTTCCAACCATTGAAGACGTTTATGCCATAGCCGAAATGATCATGAAGGTTAAGGAGCCGATTGAACCTGAGTACAAGTTGATTAAAAAGGATCAACTCTTATTTACCTATTTCCACTTTGCAAGCTATGAGCCATTAACCATGGCCATGATCCAAAACGGAAGCGTTTGTTTGGCGTACGAAACCGTTGAAAAGGCAGATCGAAGCTTACCACTTCTCGTTCCTATGAGCGAAGTAGCCGGTAGAATGTCGATTCAAGAAGGTGCTAAATATCTTGAAAAACCATCCGGTGGACGAGGAATTTTATTGGGTGGCGTTCCTGGAGTTCGACCCGCCAAAGTATTAATATTAGGTGGAGGTGTTGTTGGAACCAACGCGGCTAAAATGGCCGCTGGTATGGGTGCTGATGTAACCATCATGGATTTGAGCCTACCTCGTTTGCGCTACCTGGATGATGTAATGCCAGCCAATGTAAACACGTACATGTCGAACGAATACAACATCCGCGAACTGATTTCAACCCACGATTTAATTGTTGGAGCTGTTTTAATTCCCGGAGCAAAAGCGCCCAATCTTATTACACGAGATATGCTATCTCTGATGAGACCAGGAACTGTTGTGGTTGACGTAGCGGTAGATCAAGGCGGATGTATTGAAACTTGCAAACCAACAACACACGAAGATCCCACCTATGTTGTGGATGGTGTTTTACACTATTGCGTTGCCAACATGCCCGGTGCAGTGCCGTATACTTCAACCCTTGCTTTAACAAATGCAACCCTTCCGTACGCCATTCAATTGGCCAATAAAGGTTGGAAAAAAGCATGTAAAGACAGCTTGGAGTTAAAACTTGGATTAAACGTGCTGGAAGGTAAGGTAGTGTACAAAGGAGTTGCCGAAGCTTTTAACTTGGAATATCACCCGGTTGATCAGTTCTTAGACTAAGAGCCTTTCAGAAAGGCTTTATTTACCTCAAGGTTTACAACTTTGTTGGATGATTACATTTCATGGAACTTTTTGCTAAGAAGTACGGAAACGGACCAGAAACCATTTTAATTGTTCATGGACTTTTTGGGTCGCTCGACAATTGGCACAACATGGCTCGATCGCTTTCCGAAAAATTTACCGTCTTTACCGTCGATTTGAGAAATCACGGCAATTCGCCGCATGATGAGGAAATGAACTACTCTGTTATGGCCGATGATTTGGCCAATTTCATGCTGACCCACCATCTTGAAAAGGCGCATTTAATTGGGCATTCAATGGGCGGAAAAGTAGTGATGAAGGTAGCGGATTTGCATCCAAGCATCGTAGATCGTTTAATTGTGGTTGACATTGCTCCAAAGAAATATCCTCCGGGTCATGCAGAAATTTTTTCGGCCTTACTCGCCCTGCCAATTAAAGACTTTAACTCTAGGCAGGAAGCAGAAGATGCATTGGCCAAACGTGTTGATGATGAGGGCGTTCGACTTTTTTTATTGAAAAACCTTAAACGCGAAAAAGGGGGTGGATTTTCTTGGAAAATGAATCTCTTGGTGATTGATAAAAACTACGATGCAATCTCCGAAAAGCTTTCGTTGAGTTGGCCATTTTCTAACCCTACACTTTTTGTTAAAGGTGCTCTTTCTCAATACATTAAAGCAGAAGATGAAGCCGACATTTTGGAGGCTTTCCCAAATGCAGTTTTTAAAAGCATTCCGGAATCCGGCCATTGGGTTCATGCCGATAATCCAACAACGTTTTTATCGGTTGTCGACAATTTTCTTTCTTGATATCACTTTTTCTTAGAATCTTGCGATGGTAATCCGCGATGTAATAAAACAACTTTGAACAAACCTATAAGCCGATTTGGCCTTGCATTATTTGGTGTACTGCTCTGTATGTCTTCAACGTTTGGACAAACCATTGTTGAAGGTCGGGTGAGTGATGCCGAATCGGGTGAAGCCATGCCCTATGTGAATGTGTACTTTATTGGCACTTCCTATGGTACTGTTACCGACTTTGATGGAAAATTTAGTCTACAAGCTGATTTAAACGTTCGGTTTGATTCGATGGGCGTCGCCTACGTGGGTTACAACGAACAGCACTTGGCGATGAACGTTGGACAAAAATCGTATGTTGAAATTCACTTATTGCCACGAGAAAACGAACTCCTAGAGGTGGTAATTGGTCGGTCGAAGGAAGAAAACCCCGCCTTGCAAATTATTCGTAACGCTCAGAAAAATAGGAGTTTATACAACATCGACAAGCTTCAATACTACGAATATGAAAGTTACAATCGCGTTCAACTTGCGGTAGATAACATTTCAGATCGATTTAAAAAAACTAAGATCTTTACAGCTATGAGTCCGTTGTTTGATACCATTTCGGTATTAACTCCCGACAGCACCGTTCCGGTTATGCCCGTTTTTGTTTCTGAAACCTTGTCCAACTATTATTTCAAAAAATCACCCCGAAGAACTCGAGAAGAGATTCACGCTTCTAAGGTAAATGGCGTTGGAATTGGCAACGACAGCTACGTTTCTCAACTTCTTGGATCCACCTTTCAGCAGTACAACTTTTACGACATCAATCTGTACATCCTCGATAAAGATTTCATTTCCCCCATCGGTCCCATGGCCATGAATTATTACTACTATCAGTTAGTGGACAGTTCGTACATCGATGGCCAAAAGTGCTTTCAGATCCAAGTATTTCCAAAAAACAAATACGATTTGGTCTTTAATGGAACCATTTGGATTACGGATTCGACCTTTGCATTAAAGCAGCTCTCGCTCGAAATTACAAAGGCGGCCAACATCAACTTCGTGGAACGTCTAAAAATCCAACAAGAATTGGAAGAAGTTGAACCGGGTGCATGGATTCCCAAAAAACTGCGAATCCTCATCGACGTAGCCGAGCCTACCAATCAGAGCGTTGGCCTGGTGGGCTTGTATTACAACTCAAATAAAAACATCGTTGTTGAGAAAGAGCATCCCATTAAGTTTTACGAACAAAAGGTGGAGGTGGATCAGGATGCCGCATATCGGTCGGAAACGTATTGGGATACGGCTCGACATTCTAAAATTTCAGCTTCCGATCAGAAGATTTACAGCATGGTGGACTCCCTTAAAAGTCAGCCCATTATAAAAAACTATGTCGATGTTATTGAGGTTCTGGCTGAGGGTTATAAACCTTTCGGCAAAATAGAAATCGGTGCCTATTATTATTTATTGGGATTGAACGACCTGGAAGGCGTGCGCACCCGAATTGGTTTTAGAACGAATGAAGCCTTCAGTAGAACTTGGTATTTTAAGTGTTATGGCGCCTATGGCTTTACAGATCAGCAAGTTAAGTATGGTTTACGAGCAGAGCGAATTCTGTCTAGAAAACAGTGGACCAAGGTTGGATTATTTGTAAAAAAAGATGTTGAACTCATTGGATTAACTGATAAAGATTATGGCACGAGTGCCATGTTTGATGCCTTTGCCTTGATGGGTACCAATCGAATTAATCGGGCCACAGAATATCGAATTTGGGGGGAACGAGAATTGGTTAAAGGCTACATTCAACGACTCTACTTCACCAATCGGCAGATTGACTTTGAACCGTTGGGCGATTTTAATTTTAAGTACCGAGTACCGAGCGATGCATCTGGAGCAACACTATCCGATAATTTCAACTTGGGTATGGTAACGCTTGAAGGGAGGCTTTCTCACAAAGAGCTCTCAGTAATTCGCAAACATCAACGAGTGAGTTTGGGGCATCTTAAAGCCCCCGTACTTATTGCCAGTGTTACTAAAGGTTTTAAGTTCAACGAAGCGAAGGCCTTGGGCGATTTTGATTTTACTCGATTTGCCCTGCACCTTTGGCAGTTTAACAGCTTGGCCAATTTAGGAACCTTCGAATACAATTTAAAGGTTGGTAAGGTGGTGGGTAGTTTACCCTATCCAGTGTTGGAAGTAATGCAGGGGAATGGTGGGTATTTTTCTAATAAGATATTTTACAACTTGATGGGATACTATGAATTTGTTGCCGATGAATATGTTTCGTTTCATTACGAACATCAATTTAACGGGTTGATAATGAACCGAATACCTTTATTCAGAAAATGGAAGTGGAGATCTTTTTTTAACGGAAAAGCGGTATATGGGCAGATGTCGAATGCGAATTTGAAGATGATTCCAAGCATAGACAACGACGGAAAATCCGTGACACAAATTGGTCAATTTACCAACAAACCTTATGTTGAGTTGGGATACGGAATCGAAAACATCTTCCGTTTTATCCGAGTCGATTTTATCCATCGGCTCACCTATCTTGACAACGCAAATGCCTCCGCTTTTGGAATAAAGGCCAACTTTGTTTTCCGCTTTTAATTTCACAATGTTCTAATTACACTAAGATTACTCAACAGCACCCTTCTTTTTTCATTGGATATGCTATCTTTGGGAGACTCGAACTAATCAACGAACGGCGAGTAGGTAATTGACAGCTTCCATTAAACACAGCTTGGTACTGGGCTTGCTAATTTTTAGCAGCTTAGCAGGATTCGCAACTCACATTGTTGGTGGAGATTTTTACTATGAGCGTTTATCGAGCAATTCATACTTAGTTACCATGAAGGTCTATATGGATTGCAAAAACGGCAGTCCAGGGGCCATTGAAAGTGATGCAACAGCCTTTATCAGCTTCTGGAACGCTCGCACCAATGCCTATATTCGACAAGAAACATTTTATAGAACCGGACCAAAACGCCTTAATAAATCAAATTACAGTTGCGCACAACCATCAGCGAATGTTTGCGTAGACGAATACGTATACACCAAAACGGTAAATATTAATCCGGGCACGGATGGCGTTATCTTAGCCTTTCAGCGATGCTGCAGAAACAACATAATCGACAATATTGTATCTCCCGAGGCAACCGGGGCAACGTATTGGACGAAAATTCCGGGATCGAATGTTGCCGCATACAATAACAGCGCTATTTTTAAAGAACTACCACCCAATTATCTGTGTACCAAAGCACCGTTAAAATTTGATCATTCAGCTACCGACGCAGATGGAGACTCACTGGCGTATCAACTGTATCAGCCTTTTTTAGGAGCATCAAAAGATCAGCCAAGACCCGATAATGGTGGAAGTGGCAACTTTAAAGCACCGCCGTTTACCAACGTCCAATGGAAGTCTCCGTACTCCACATCCCTTCAGCTAAATGGCGATCCCGGTTTTCAAATCGATCCGATAACCGGCGAACTTACTGTAACCCCAACGAAAGCAGGGGTTTATGTAATTGGGATAAAGGTGAAAGAATACCGCGATGGAGAACTCATTGGAGAAACATTGCGCGATTATCAAATGGTTGTAGAAGATTGTCAATTTGAAATCTATGCGGATTTCACACCTGAAGTTTCATACCAATCGTACGTGTGTACACGAACGGTAAACTTTGTGAACAAAAGCTACAAGGCAACAGACTTTAGATGGGATTTTGGAGATCCAGCTACGCTCGCAGATACCTCTCGAGATCGAACTCCAACTTATGTCTACCCAAAAGATGGTGATTACAAAGTAACGTTAACCGCCTGGAATACCATTTGTACCGATGAATTTGAACTCGTAATTCGGATCCGATCTAAGATTAATGTTAACCTTCCTGAAGATATTTACATTTGTGATAATTCCGATGTATACATTACAACAACTCTGTGGGATGCCACAAAAATTGCATGGAGCAATGGGCGGTTTGGAAATACAATTAAGGTTAATCAACCCGGGGAATATACGGCCACGGCATATTACGGCAATTGCTTTGGCTCAGATACCGTTCATTTGATCATGGACACGATATCGCTCACACTTCCAAAAGATTCTATTTTCTGCGAAGTGAAAGATGTTGACATGATTGCCGATGCCGGTGTTAGCGGACTTAGATACAGATGGAATACCTCCACCACAGATACACTTCAAACATTACACATTACGAAGCCGGGCTTATATTGGGTTCGTGTACGCAACGATAACTGTACGGCAAAAGATAGCTTGGTGGTGTTCATTTCCACTAAACCAAAGATTGGTCCTTTTTACTTCGTTTGCAACGAGTTTGAACGAGAATTTGATGCAGGCGATATACCCGGGGCAACTTTTTTGTGGAGCAACGGAGATACCACACGTACAAGCGTTCTAAATTCTGCCGGACTAAGATGGGTTGAAGTTAGGCAAAATCATTGTGTAAGCAGAGATACCGTCTTGATCATGAACCCAATCATTAATCTTGAATTGGGCAAAGATTCTAATTACTGTGATAACCTCTACCGAAAGCTCAAAGCCCCTCCAAATATGAAGTCGTATCTGTGGAGCGATCAGAGCACACAATCATTTTTAGAGGTTAGACAACCTGGACAGTACTCCGTTATCGTGAGCGATACCAATGGTTGTTCTAAAGAAGATACGATTAATCTTACTCTATCGCAATCGCCCTCCATCTTTATTGGAAATGATACAACCATTTGTGTTCGAAGCGTTGCACCTCTTGGCATTGAAGAAAATTTTGTCAAGTACGAATGGAATATTGGGGAGCGAAGCAAAATGATTGGTACCGAAGTTGCTGGAATGTTCATCTTAACAGTTACCGATTCGAATGGCTGTAAAGCCGTAGACACAGCCATTGTTAGTCAAGACCCGGATGCACTACCGAACGATTTATTCATTCCAAACGCCTTTTCTCCTAATGGAGACGGACTCAACGAAGTGTTTCCGTTTAAAGACTTTGTTCCTCAACCCGAGTATCGCGTTCGAGTGTTTAATCGCTGGGGGCAAAAAGTATTTGATTCCGAAAACGGTAGTCAACAATGGAATGCCACGTTCGATGGCCAACGCGTTGCGTTAGGTGCTTATATTTATCTAATCGAGTTCAGAGCATGCAATGGTGAGAATAAGCGCGTAAGTGGTACGATTACCATATTAGAATAGGCAATTCTCCTTCAAATGCTTTGTTAAATTCAAGATGTACCAAATTCGTGGTAACACTAAAATCACGCAATACAAACTGTTTACTAAGTTGACCTTATGTGGTTATATAAGGTTCCAGAAAACACATAAGCTCATCTTAGTAAATGTGATAATGAACATCTTGTTGGATTAGAATGTGACCTACACAAAAAAAGGCAGAAACGCCGCTGCGATTCTGCCTCATCTATAAATGTGTTTATTTCTAGTTAAAGTCGAAACGAACGGGTAGCGTAAAGCTCATACGCACAGGCTTATCGCGCTGCAAGGCTGGCTCCCACATTCCACTCATCTTCTTAACAACGTCTACTGCTGCTTCATCACAACCATAGCCAAGTCTTCTCGACCCGAGGATGGATATGTTGCTTATGGCGCCGTTTTTCTCTACCACAAACTTAATTCGAACGGTTCCTCCTTCGCTCTCTTCTTGAGCAATGTGTGGTATTACAATGTTCTCGCCTATAAACTTATACATCTGAGATTCACCGCCTCTGAATTCAGCCTTTTTTTGTACTTGCCAAAATTCTAACACTTCTCCGGTATTTTCCATCTCTTCTTCAATCATCGGAATAAAGTCATCGATGATATCGTCATCGTTGGTTTCGATGTCTTCTATTTCGGGTTGCTCGTCTTCAATGATTTCATCATCTTCAACCACTTCCAAAATAGGAGGTGCTTCCGGCGGCGGTGGCGGGGTTTCTTCTTGAATGGTTTGTTCCACTTCTACCTCTTCTTCAACTATGACCATGGCATCGTCTAAATCAGTTTCAATTGGGTCGTATTTCTTATAGTTTATAACTCCATACACCACTGAGAGAATTAGATTGAGCCCCACCAAGAAGAATATTCCTCTCAGTCTGCTTACGTCTTTTGATGCTACTTTTTTAACTTCCATAATCTTTAAGTCAACGTTTCAAATGTACATATTATGATTAAGTAATACCAGTGCGATCAAAATGGTAAACGAAATAAAATTATTTATTCAATATTTTTTTAAGAGAGCCGAAACTCAACCTAAAAATCAGCATGCCCAGCAGCGCGCCCACTGTGTTCGCCAATATATCTGCATAGTCGAAAGTTCTGTGGTAAAACACCAGCCCTTGTAAAATTTCGAGAACGAGGCCGTACATGATGGAAGCGGCAACAATGCGAATTAACCAACGGCCAGATCGGCTTGACCAACGGAGGGCACGAGCCTTTTCGACTAACCACACAAAGCAAAGTGTGCCGTATGCCAGAAAATGTTCAACCTTATCGGCTGCGTTGAAAGAGAAGGTAGGCAATTGATTGCCGGGAATTGAACTCAGAATAAAAATTAAAACGGTTAAGCCTATCGTAAACTTATACGCCTTAAGATTTCGGAGCATTAATGGCCTGTTAACGCCTGGTAATCAGCTGGTGACATTAGACCTCCAGCTTCTGAAGCATCCGACATTTTAACTTTAATCATCCATCCGGTTCCGTATGGATCCGAGTTCACCGCTTCTGGAGTATCCTCCAAACCCGCATTCACTTCAGTAATTTCACCACTCACCGGCATGTATAAGTCCGAAACCGTTTTAACCGCTTCAACGGTACCAAAGGTATCTTCACGGTTTAGCGATTCGCCCATTGTTTCAATCTCAACAAAAACAACATCTCCAAGCTCACTTTGAGCAAAATCTGTTACCCCTATTGTGGCAATATCACCTTCAATTAGTATCCATTCGTGGTCTTTGGTATACTTTAGGTTTTCGGGAAAGTTCATACGTTCTAATTATTTCTATGCGAATTAAAGGATTTCGGTGTTCAAATGAAATGATTTGTTTAAATATCAATCCGGAGTGTTGATCAACGCTCAAGCGGATTCTTCCACTTTTGCCTTACTTTTTTTGTCGTACACCATGCTCACCAAGTTGGATATTTGTTCTTTAGCTTGGCGTCGGTCGATGATAAAATCTACAAAGCCGTGTTCCACTAAGAATTCGGCTCGTTGAAAGCCCTTGGGCAAATCCTTGCCTGTTGCCTCCTTAATTATTCTCGGTCCTGCAAATCCAATCAAGGCATTTGGTTCGGCTACGTTAAAATCGCCCAACATGGCAAATGAGGCTGTTACACCGCCCGTTGTTGGATCGGTAAGATAGGATATATACGGCAAACCCGCTCTGGCCAATAATGCCAGTTTGGCACTTGTTTTAGCCATTTGCATCAAGCTGAATGCCGCTTCCATCATACGAGCTCCACCGCTCTTAGATATAACCATAATGGGCAAGCTGTGCTCTCGAGCGTAATCAATTGATCTTGAAATCTTCTCTCCTACCACAGAGCCCATAGAGCCCCCAATAAAGGTGAAATCCATGGCAGCAATAACCATTTTGGTTCCATTCACTTTTCCAACCCCTACCCGAATAGCATCCTTTAAGTTGGTTTTCTTCTGAGCTGCTGCTATTCGAATCGGATACGGTTTTGAATCATTGAATTTTAGTGGGTCGGCGGACGTTATATTATCAAAAATTTCGGAAAACTTTTCTTCATCAAAGAATATGGTAAAATAATCTGCAGAAGTAATTCGCTCGTGGTGGCCACATGCAACGCACACCCACTGGCTGTTTATGAAATCTTTACTCGATTGTGGTTCTTTACATTCCGGGCACTTATACCACAGCCCATCCGGCGTAGATTTCTTATCCTGGGTTTTGGTTAAAATTCCGTCTGTTACTCTTTTGAACCAACTCATACCTTGTTTCTCTTAGGTGAAAATTTATAGGCTTAGGCAAGCGTAATATCGGTGCTAAGATAAACATCTTGAACCGAGTTTAACAGACTAATTCCCTCTGCAAACGGTTTTTGAAAGGCCTTTCTACCTAAAATAAGTCCGCAGCCTCCGGCTCTTTTATTAATAACTGCCGTCTTAACGGCATCTTGAGTATCATTGTTTCCCGAAGCGCCCCCCGAGTTAATTAATCCAACCCGACCCATGTAGCAATTGGCTACTTGATATCGACATAAATCTATAGGGTGATCTGAGCTTAATTCGCTGTATACCTTAGGGTGTGTTTTGCCAAATTTGATGGCATTGTACCCTCCGTTGTTTTCCGGAAGTTTTTGCTTGATGATATCGGCTTGAATGGTAACTCCCAAGTGATTGGCTTGACCAGTTAAATCGGCGGAGGCATGGTAATCCACTCCATCCTTTTTAAATCCGCTGTTTCGGGTGTAGCACCATAAAATGGTTGCCATGCCCAATTCGTGTGCGCGCTCAAAAGCCTCAGCAACTTCAACAATTTGTCGTTCACTTTCTTCCGAACCAAAGTAAATGGTGGCACCAACTGCAGTGGCACCTAAGTTCCAAGCTTCTTCAACTGAGCCAAACATAATTTGGTTGTAGGTATTTGGATAGGTTAAAAATTCGTTGTGATTCAACTTTACAATGAAGGGAATTTTATGGGCATATTTTCGAGCCACTGAAGCCAATACGCCGTAGGTACTTGCCACTGCGTTGCATCCGCCTTCCATCGCTAATTTCACAATGTTCTCTGGGTCGAAATAATCTGGATTGGGGGCAAAACTTGCTCCAGCCGAATGCTCAATACCTTGATCAACGGGCAAGATGGAAACATATCCAGTACCTGCCAATCTTCCGTGGTTCATAAGTGCAGATAAGCTTCTGAGCACTTGTTGACTCCGATTTGAACCGGTCCAAATATCATCGATATGTTTGGGTCCTGGAGCGTGAATTTGCTCGTTGGAAATTTTAGGGGTGTTGTAGTTTAAGAGGTATTCCGCCTCGTTGCCTAAAATTTTTTCAATTGAAGAAATGCTCATCTTTCGAATTTTTAAATTGGCGGCAAATTTAAGGCATTTTTTGATTTACTGCAGTTCAATTGGAATGAGGTTGATTCTTGATGCTTCTCATTATGGAAACAACGAGTAAGTGATCTTTAATGTGGAAGGGCTTTGCCCGATCCCTGAATCTAAAGCTCCTTAGTAGCATTGTTTTAAGATGAAAACAAGATCGAATTTCTGTTCATTTGTGATGCTTGAAAATAGATGAATCAATGCCGCTCTTCGGCGCTGGGCATTGTTTTTCGCCGAAAGAATCCAAATAATTTACTAATTTGGACGAGTCTAAAAGTTACGATGCACGAAGTTAAGATTCATAAAGTTCTATCGGCAAACGACTTAAATGCCGTTTTCGCAATCCGTCAAACAGTTTTTGTTGAAGAACAAGCCGTTGATCCCGAGTTGGAATACGATGAGTTTGAAGACACTTCAACGCATTTTATCGCCTTGGTTAACGGGATTGCTACAGGCACGGCACGATGGAGAAAAACTCCAAACGGGATTAAGCTCGAACGATTTGCCGTTTTAGCTGAATATCGATCCAATGGAATTGGCGATGCCTTGATTAAAACCTTGTTAAACGACCTGCCAAGCACGGATAAGGTGTATTTGCACGCGCAACTTCGAGCTTGCAGCTTGTACCGTCGCAACGGGTTTAAAGAAGAAGGCGATCAGTTCGAAGAAGCCAATATCCAACACTACAAAATGGTGTACCACCGCTAAGCCCGTATTAAGTTTAACAGGGTTCCAATATAACCATTAAAGGTTTTCTTAATTTTGAGGAATGAAAAATACGTACATATCCAGTTTTTGGGTAGCCATTGCTTTGTTTCTCTTCGTTGGATGGAGTTCGTGTCAGAAAGTCCAAAAAAACAAAGATCACACGGTTGAAGAGGTAGACTTCAACTCCAAAGAATACAGCTCAGCCTATATATGCCCGATGCATTGCGAAGGCAGCGGGGATTCGATTGTGGGTATTTGCCCGGTTTGTAAAATGGACTTGGTTAAAAACCCGAATTCCAAAAAATAGTCCTCTTTTAAAATATCAACAGAACTTATGGCCAAGCGCCACTGATCGTTTCGTGGCAAAAGGACTTATGGTTATTGATTCAGTGTGAAATGAAGCAGTCTTGATACCAGATACTTGTGTCTTAAGTCGCTGGATTGCAGTCGCATGGCTCAAAACGAATCGGTCTTGACAAGTCCAGCCGAGTGACAAAATCAGATGAAGTCTGAATGTGAGGTGAACTTAAAAGCGAAAAAGTCTTGCTACTTGATACTTGTGTCTCAAATCATCACAATTAATGCACAAAGCGCTTAACAATACAGCGCTGCGAGCCTTGGGCCATTAGTTGAAACATGTAAACACCACTCGGTAAATTGATGGTCCCTCCTTCAAGCGCATTCGAAACATCTACCGACTTTCCCACACCATCAAAAACATGTATGTTTTCGTTATGCGCGGCCATTGCCAATAGGTGCAAGGTATTGGATTTTAAGAAAAAAAGGCATTCTTGATTGGCCGACTTCTTCTTTTCATCAACATTGGCAACTCCTACTACAGAAAACTCATGGTCGATGACGTATTTGTTTTTATGGAATAGTTCAACTCGATATTTGCCATTCTTGAAGATATTAACCTTACCCAAATCCACCCAAAAATAATAATACCACCAATCTCTTTGTACGGTATGGATGTGTGTATAAACCGACTGGTTCGAATTTGCATTAACAATGTTCAGCTCAATAATATCGCCTTTTTTATACCCCAAAAGGTGGGCCCAGAAAACCATGCTGTTAGTTTCTGTTTCTCCAACATACTCGTACGGTTTGGTAAAATCCCGGCTGGTTCGTTCGCGCAATGAATCTAACGTTGTTGGACCCACCATCATCCCAGATTCCCAAACTCGAAAGCTTGTATCGTAAACGGGTTCTTTAATCCATAGTGAAGGGTTTGTACTGCAGGCACCGCCTTTAAACGGATCCACTACCTTAAGGCTGTCGTACCATATTTCGAAGTGCAAGTGCGGATCGGTGCTGTTGCCGCTGCTTCCAACAAAACCGATGGTGTCTCCTACTTTTACCGCATCTCCAATTTTTACCGATACGCTGTTTTTAGCCAAATGACCATAATACGAATAAAACTTATTGGGGTGTTCGATGGCGATGTAATTACCGAGACCTTTTGAAACCACTGAAATGGTTTCTCGATCAAAAAGGCCATCTTTCACAAAGGTTACTTTACCAGCGGCTGCGGCCAAAACCGCCACACCACTGTCCATTTGCGGAAACGAACGGATTACAAAATCGGTACCCTCGTGCCCATCGTACGTCTTAGAACCGCAATGTATGTCGTGCGCGGTATCTTCCGACCAATCGACGTAGTTAACGATCACATAATCCTCGCCCTCCACCCCAGCAATGGGCGTATGTAAAAAGGGTTGGGCTTTGGATGCAGGCATAAAAGCGAAAATAATAAGAAGTGCACAAACGCACTTGAGTACATGCGAATTGAGGGGTGCAAATTTGATGCTCTTTTTCATAGTAGCAAGCGATTCATTTAGATAGTTTAACAAAACTAAAGAAAAATACTTTAGCGGACTTCTTAAAAGCCATGTGCGCCAATCGTGCTTTCTATCCTTTATTTGCAGTATGAAAGCCGCTTCTGTTAAACAACTTAAAGACGAACTCAAAGCATGCTCACAACCCGAATTGTTGCAAATTTGTTTGCGCCTGTCTAAGTTTAAAAAAGAAAACAAAGAGCTTTTAACCTATTTGATTTTCGAATCGGAGGATGAAGCTTCGTTCATCGCATCCGTTAAAGAAGAGATGGGTGATCAGTTTAAAAACATCAACTCTGCCCAAAGTCGGTTTATTAAAAAGGGCATGCGTAAGATTTTAAACGGGGTTAAAAAGCATGTGCGTTACAGTGGAAAAACAGAAACCGAGGTAGAACTTCTACTCCACTTTTTGTTAGCGATGAAAGGCTTTAAACCTTCGTATACTCGAAACCGGGTATTGGAAAACATGTTTAACTACCAGCTTCAAATTGTTCAAAAACGCATTTCGACCTTGCATGAAGATTTGCAGCACGATTATAAAAGGGAGATGGAGGAATTAAATCAGAATTAATTCTGATTTAACTATAAGTTGAAGTTGAAGATGAAGTTGAAGAAGAAGTTGAAGTTGAAGATAAGAAGCTTGTTTATCTATCCTTAGGTACTGCCGAACGGGCAGTGGATTGATCCTTAGTCACCGCCGCACCAGCAGCGCCTCAGACTAAGGATAGTGGGTGGGGTGGTTGGTGATAACACCAACCACGGCGTCAGAGGAATTGAATCAGAATTAATTCTGATTTAACTATAAGTTGAAGTTGAAGATAAGAAGCTTGTTTATCTATCCTTAGGTACTGCCGAACGGGCAGTGGATTGATCCTTAGTCACCGCCGCACCAGCAGCGCCTCAGACTAAGGATAGTGGGGGGAAATTGATCATGTTTAGGAATCCAGGCTTTAGCGCTAATTCCCATGTTAACACCATATTCTTTTACTTCCAAATGTGGCGAATCTATGATAACTTCAAATTCCCCTGTTCTAATAGCGTAATAGAAAGCCCTCTGCCTAAAGATACCTCCAAGATTTGTATTGATTGATAAAAACGAATTTGACCAAATTGGACTTTCAAAATTAACCATCCAATCTCTAAATTCAGTATACATTAATCTTTCAGTAGGTTGTCGAATTGGAAGACCTTCAGGGCCAAAGTAATGTGTTGTTCTCTGAAGACCATAGCTAAGCCCAGCGTTAAGCTTTTTATTAAATTTATATCCTGCCGCAAATGAAAAATACGTTATGCGCTGGCTAACATTTTTAAATTCACTATTGTCATTATGATATTTATCCTTGAAATGGTATGTAGAATTGCCAGATATTGAAATAAAAATCTTATGATCTGATTGTTGGGCAGAAACAACAGTGCCAAACATGCTAATTGCTAGATAAATGAAAAATCTATTCATTCAATTGGGTTTTAGTTAAATTTCAATTTAGATCATTATTTTGAATCCTACAAGTTTGGAGGTGTCGAATGGGTCGTCAGCGTTCTCGTTAATGCCGAGTCCAAAGTTGGTATTTAGTACAAAGTGCTTTTTAACAACAATTGAGTATTCGTAGTGCACCGAAAAGAAGGTTTGTCCGCCAAATTGTGCTGCCACAAAATGTCGCGGAGTTGTGGTGTCTCTAGAAGCAAAGGCATGCAATGAAGCCAAAAGAATCAATATTGTTAAGATTTGCTTTGCCATTTACAATGTGGAAATTAACACATATTTATTTGCACTATACGTACGTATTAATTTCTATTTAACGAGGTTCTAATGTTTCATACTTTAGCGGAGGTGGTGCCATTCCCCAACGAAATCCTGAGAGTATCAAAATGTTTAGCGGATATTCAACTTGTAAGGCGGCCAATTCGTTGGCATCCAGCGCTTGTAAGTCGATGCTGTCTTGCGCCAATTTATTTTCAACAAAGTGAAGATGCGAAAAAGCGATGGCAGCAAATACTGAGTCAACAAAGTTTGAATCGGCATCCTTATCCCATATTACGTCAAAATCCAGTTGATTACGTTGGTTTGCATCCTCGACATCTTTTGTGAAGAACTGAATCAGCTCAGCTTCCAAAGCGTCTCTTTCAACAATTTTATACTCAGCCAAAATCTGATTTTTAGAATTTATAACCACATGAAAGCGCGGAGGCCATACCCCACAAAATGGAGGGCAGTTTACGCAATCAAAGACACCAAAATCGACCAACACCTTTAGATATCGTTCTTTGCCTTCCAGTTCGATTGGCAATCTAAAAGCCACTCGATTGCAGGTAGAGCACAAATCCATGCCGTACAACGTATTCATTTGTTTGCGCGTCGAATCTGGGTGCGCAAAATAGTTGAGTCGCAAGATTGGTATGGAATCGTGTCCCTGAAATAACTCAAAGCGGTTATCTCTTTGTTCATTTGGGGAACAACTAAATAAGGATGCTAAAAGAATGATTATGAGGCTAGTATGTTTCATTGACTGCGTTTAATTATTCGATTTTTTATTGGTTGGATTGCGTTCTTTTTATTGCATTGCGTTTTGAATTGGGTGTAAGTTAAACATCTTTTTTCAAGCTTGTATGTTCGACGGTCTTAAATGAATGACCATGACTTCAAACACAGATTATCACAGCAGCCATGATTGCTCTGTGGTAAAAATATGGCTTTTTAGGTGGTTTTGATTGGTGATAACACCATGTCATTGGGAACTCTTACACCTTTCTTTAAACACAGATTATCACAAAAACAATTGATACTATCAGTGAAAATCTGTGAATTAATCAAATCTCATTAATCACCAACATTGGCATTAAAACACAGGTTTTCACAGAAGACTAAATACTATCTGTGAAAATCTGTAGTAAAAAAATAAGGTTTGTTATGTTTTAGTTGGTAGTAACACCAACTAAGGCGCAATGGTATTATTATTCAATATAGGTTCTTAAATTTATAAGGAGATCCCACGGCTCCGCCTCTGGAAGACGATGTTGAAATGCCTCTAAAAGAGTATTCGGATTGATAGAACACTCTCCTAAGCCGCACCTTCATTCTGAGTTTATTTGAGCGAGCATAGTCTGGTTATTGTTTGGGTTTAAGTGGTTGGTGATAACACCAACCACGGCGAAAAAGATAGTTGAGAATGACTGTCAAGCTGAATTCATTTCAGCTTCTGCTTCAACCCTCCTTCGTTTTACTTCGAGGGGCAGCATTCTCAACTTCAACTTCAGCTTCAGCTTCAGCTTTTGACGGACGCAGTCCGTCTCTACCTAAACGCCCCAATTCTCCCGATCTAAACTACGGTATTGAATGGCTTCTGCTAAATGCTCAATTTCAATGTTTTGTGAGCCAGACAAATCGGCTATGGTACGACTTACCTTTAAGATACGATCATAGGCACGAGCGCTTAGGTTAAGTTTATTCATTGCAGTTTTAAGCAAGGTGGTTCCGGCTTTGTCGATGGTGCAAAATGCTCGAATGTGGTTGGAACTCATTTGTGAATTATTATACACTCCTTCCACTTCTTCAAAACGGGCTTCTTGAATGATGCGTGCTCGAATTACGCGCTCTCTCACTGCATCACTTCGTTCAGATCCTCCTCTTCCGGCCAACTCATCAAAATTAACTGGAGTAACTTCAATCTGGATATCCACCCGATCTAATAAGGGTCCGGAAATTCGACTCAGGTATTTCTGAACCATGCCCGGTGCGCAAACGCAGTCTTTTTCGGGGTGGTTGAAAAATCCGCATGGGCAAGGATGTGTTACCTTTTTGCCAACTAATCACATTGCACGCAAAGAAACCAATAAATCAATCAAACTGGTATCCGAAGTCTCCAAAGACTTTAGGCGAACGAATTCGGAAATGGAGAATGGATAATTGTCTATTACAAAAAGATGTTGCTATAAAATTGGGAGTTTGTGAAGACACTTTGACAGGTTGGGAGAATAGTCGATATCAGCCTTCTAATCGTAACTTAACAGCAATCAAATACTTGATGAACTTGGAATAATGAATTTGATTCACCTTTCATCTTATTTATAATTACAGCTTAATAAAAACTTAAACACTTGTATCCATAAAGCAACTACCATAGTTAAAGGCGAAGTACAAATATAAAAAATGTTCTATCTTCTTGAAATCTCAAGATATAGAAAGAAGGAATTAAACCCGCAAACCAATATTTTTAATGTTTTAGTCAAATTCAAAATATGCGATGGCTATTTTGCTATTTCTGTATACCCACAGGTAAACAAATCACGTGGAATTCAGTATTGACAATTTACGTCCTTACTGAATTTGTTTTTATAATGATTTTTCGAATTGAATTAAAATTATACGAAACTGACCAACCTATAAGCCAAGTGCTTGCCTTGGCAAAGGCGTAATAACTTCCGCAAATTCCAATGCCAACCTTTTGACTTTTATCCAACATGAAGTCTATGTTGGTGGAATATCTCACTCCAAGTTCTTTAGTATATGATGTAGGGCGGTCGTATAATATTTCAGTTGGAAGTCTTTTAGCAAAAGTGTATCTCATTCTTCGATAAACTAGGCCCAATTCAGGGCTAAGTCGAATTTTGTTTGTGACGTATAAATTTCGCTGTAAAGTTAGCTCGTAGTAGTGAGCCTTAATGTAAATTGGTTTTGGGGATTGAACTCCCCAAGGAATGTTATCAAATAAAGTAAATAGGTTAGCTCCACTATTTTGCTGTCTATAACCAATCGTACCTCTCCAATGAGATTTAACTCTAATAGAAATTGATGGCGAAACCATTGAGATCAAACTGTTTGGATATCGTTGCCATTCTGGGTAACTAAACTCACTAATAAAATGAGGAAATGTAGTTGACCTTATTTTTAGTTCATATCTATAAGGCACCTTCTCTTCGCCTGTTACTAAGAGTGAGCCTAACATACTTAAAGACAATAATACATAGACACGCATTTAATTGTTTTTGATAATTTTCTTAACCATCGACCTATTTGCTGCTTTGATCTGAATAACATAAATTCCATCGACAAGATTGTTCAAATCTACTTCAAATTCGGATGAATCCATGTAGCTTTTATTTCGAACCAGATGACCAGTGCTATTAAAGATGTTAACGACAAACTCGCTTGAATTGCCTAAAACGATTACAGTAAACAATCCCGTACTTGGATTCGGGAATATTTGAAAATCAATTTCTTCAAGGTTTTTTATGTGAAATGGATTCCGCTTGTTAAACTGACCTACGGTGCAAATTTCATCTGTAGGATTCAGAATATAAATAGTCTTTACTACAACAAATGTATCTGAACTACCAATTCCAGTTACCGTCACATCATAAAAACCAGGTTGTTCTACAAAATGCGTAATCGAAATAGTGCTATCTTCAGTTGAATAAGTTACCCCCACAGAAGCGTCCCATGTGTAAGTTAGTTCCTCTTCTCCAGTAAAGGTTGCAAAAAGCTCTAGAGAGTCCAAATCCGCCAAAGGAACATATATTTTTCCGTTAGGAATCATACCCATACATTCTCCAATATCTTCACCTACACCAACAGCATGCCACGCTCGCGCGACTGCCTTATATTCATAGGAACACTTGCCATAGAGCCTCCAAGCCGCATTTAAACAGGCCTGTCGAGTACCAGTGAAATCAGTCATACTACCTATCGATGTCATAGTAGAAAAGAAAATCTTTTCAGCCTTTTCAAACCCAATGCCAAATGCTTCAACCTCAGTTATCGAATGTTCACCACCTTCGACTAACAGTTGAAAACATTTAGCAAGAATACCAGAATTAATGTGCACTCCACCATCATCATTATTGAAATTTGTAGGATCTGCAAAATTCCCATCTAAAAGCTGAGTCGGGTCATACATAATCGCCTGATCAGGTGCACCGTTTACATCTGCGATGCCTGTTTCCATATTTCGAATAGCTAAACCAGCATGATCGTCTTCAAACATATCCCATTCATATGTGCCCCCTTTTGCATGGCGTTCTACTGCTGTTCCAAATACATCACCAAAACCTTCAGCAATAGCGCCATTTTCACCCCTATTAGTCAAACCCGAGTTTACCGATGAAATCCAATGAGAATATTCATGCCCAACCACATCGATAGAATTAAATGCTTCAGAACTATTAAAGGCTAGTCCAAAAATCATATAACAGTAACTTCTTGAGTCATCAAAGCCTGAGATGCCATTAAGATTATCAATAACATGAATTCTCACTTTCTCTGTTGATCCACTTGGGCCATGTAGGTTATGTATACTTGAAAAGTAATCATGAGCCCAGTTTGCAGCCCAATGAACAGTTGTCGCAGCTTGATGATCTGTTCCCCAATTTGTGCCTACATGAGTGGTATTAGAAACCCTAGTCCAATGATTATGTACCCCGAATGCGTTAAATGATGTTTCTTTAGTTTCAATATTATCAGCGCAATTTTTTAGTTGATACTTGTTAAAAATTATTTGATCAGTTTGAAGGGTAGCTTGTGCTCCATTATGTTCGGTTTGACAGTCTGCTGTTGTATTACTACACAGATGCATGGTTCTTTCAGCTCCAATTATGGAATCTGATAGAGCATCAACGTAAATGTTGTAGCCAAGTGGCAAGGTGTCTATTGCAATCATATTGAAAAACCAGCACATTCTGAGATCATCAGATTCAATCGGTGCATAATATACTAGTTCCCCTGGCGGCAAGTAAGTCGCTGTCGAGTCATTCTCCTCAGACCTAAGATAGTTTTGCCAAGTTGTGTCTTGCCATGCAAAAGTCGCAGTGTCAGCAAAAAAATCCATTGCTGTTCCGGAAGCAACTTCCGCACTTATTGCAAATGAATCAAGTAAATCTAAACTATCTCGTAAATCATGCAACAAGGTGTAAATCCTATTATGATGTGTAATAACTCTTGCATCATGCCCAACAACCCGATATCCCTTATGGTATTGACCGTAACGATAATAGGTAAAACCAAAGGTGTCAGTAAACGCATAATCCTCATAGTAAATATTCCCCTTTCGAGGAAAACTGTCAAATGCGCTTAAGCTAAATGCTTCTTTATGTTTAGTTATGAAACTATCCGCAGGGCCACATATTAATGTGTCCTCAAAGCTAAAATAATCATTACCAACTTTGAAATCATCCAATGAACCTGATTGAGCTTTCAAGTGAAGAAAGGCAAAAACTAATGCACAGGATGTGAAAATTAACTTTTTCATTTAGATATAATTAATGTTACTAGAGGAAGGGATTGTTTCTACCGTTTTAACCTCCTTAAAACGATTGTCCAAAATTAAAAGTAATAAATTTTCAAAGTGTACTCAAATAGATACAACCTCAATAATCTATTAAATCAAAGAACGAGAGGGATAACAATCTTGTCCTAAATAATTTTTACGAGTTAGTGTTTCTATGCTTTGTGAATAGGCAAATAATAATCTATTTGCGGTTTAGAACCCCTTGCATAAGTTTTGGCGGTCATGTAAGAGTCCAGATTGTATCTAAGAAGATAAACAGATTACTTGTCGAAGACTTCACCGCCCTGGTTGGTGTTATCACCAACCAGTATTTCTGCAAATACGTATAACTTAGTCGCCAATATAAAAATTGGTCAAAAAGTTCCATTGTGTTTGGCCTGTTGAATATAATGATGCAGAAGAATAGGGATAATCTTCTTTTATATCGGCAAGCCTCCACTTCCCTGAAATTGGATTATTGTGTATATAATTTAACTTTTGTTCGAATACGGAAATGGAGTACAATTGAATCGATAAGGACCGCCGTTGCCAAATCTGATGTTTTCGGTCTTTTAAATCTACCCTAAACTTTAGCAATTCACTCGGGTGATTTTGCATCATGTCGAGTCGCATTTGCTGCGAAGTATACTTTAAAAAATCTCGTTGGATTTGAGCTTTAGTATGCGGCTGAAGAATATCCCATATTACGTGAAGGTGATTGGGCATAATTACAAAACCATATATCCTAACACGGTTATCTTTAACAAGAAATGCTAGGCTATCGGTTATTATCTTTTTGTATTGATCTCTGTTCAAGAGGCAATACCAGCTTTTAACAGTTGCCGTAAAGAAGTAACATGATTCTGAATTTATTCGGGCGAGCATAATTTGGTTTATTGTTGTTTTGTGGTTTGATGGTTGGTGATAACACCAACCATGGCGTCAGAATTTATTTGAGCAAGCATAAGCTGGTTTATTATTGATTTGTGGTTTGATGGTTGGTGATAACACCAACCATGGCGGCGTGACTCTGAATTTATTCGGGCGAGCATAATTTGGTAATGGTTTAGGTGGTTGGTGAGAACACCAACCACGGCGGAAGAAATTATTTGTCAACTTCAGCTTCAGCTTCAACTTCAACTTGTGGTATAACGGATGCAATCCGTCTCTACCTAAACGCCCCAATTCTCCCGATCTAAACTACGGTATTGAATGGCTTCTGCTAAATGCTCAATTTCAATGTTTTGTGAGCCAGATAAATCAGCAATGGTGCGGCTCACTTTTAAGATACGATCATACGCTCGGGCGCTCAAGTTAAGTTTATTCATGGCAGTTTTAAGCAAGGTGGTTCCGGCTTTGTCGATGGTGCAAAATGCCCGAATGTGGTTGGAACTCATTTGCGAGTTATTGTATACCCCATCCACTTCTTCAAAACGGTGCTCTTGAATGATGCGCGCTTGTATTACTCGCTCACGTACCGCATCGCTTCGCTCCGAATCTCCCTTTCCTGCCAGCTCATCAAAGTTAACGGGGGTAACTTCAATCTGAATATCAATGCGATCCAACAAAGGGCCGGATATTCTGCTCAGGTATTTTTGCACCATGCCCGGCGCGCAAACACAGTCTTTTTCTGGATGGTTGAAGAAGCCACAGGGGCAAGGATTCATACTGGCCACCAACATAAAGGTAGCTGGGTAATCAACGGTAAAACGAGCACGAGATATCGTTACGCAGCGGTCTTCCAAGGGTTGACGCATTACTTCTAATACGGTGCGCTTAAACTCGGGTAGTTCGTCTAAAAACAACACTCCGTTGTGTGCCAATGAAATTTCTCCAGGCTGTGGATTGTTGCCCCCTCCTACTAATGCAACGTCGCTTATGGTGTGGTGCGGACTTCGGAAGGGTCGTTGTGCCACCAAGGCGGCATTGGATCCCAACCGCCCGGCTACGGAGTGAATTTTTGTTGTTTCGAGGGCTTCGAATAAGTTGAGCGGCGGAAGGATGGTGGGCAATCGTTTGGCCAACATGGTCTTTCCCGCTCCGGGAGGTCCAATTAAAATTAAATTATGCCCTCCGGCAGCAGCTACTTCCATCGATCGTTTAATGTTCGCTTGACCTTTTACATCCGAGAAGTCCATCGAAAAATTACTGGTATTAATGGCAAATTCTTCTCGTGGATCAACAAACTCAGGTTCGAGGGAAATGGCCTTGTTTAAAAAATCGCAAACCTCCGTGATGTTGTTCATTCCATACACTTCTATGTCTTTAACCATGGCGGCTTCGCGAGCATTGGCTTTGGGAACGATCATTCCCTTAAATCCATCTTTAAGCGCCTGAATGGCAATGGGTAAGGCCCCTTTAATGGGAAGCAAGCTGCCATCCAAGCTCAACTCGCCCATAATCAAGTAATCATCCAACTGATCGCTAAATACTTGTTCGGAAGCGGCCAAAATGCCAACGGCGATGGATAAATCGTAGGCCGAGCCCTCTTTTTTGATGTCGGCCGGAGCCATGTTTACAATGATGCCGTTGCGGGGCATGTGCAGCCTGTTGTTCTTAAAAGCGGTGTGGATGCGCATTTGACTTTCCTTTACCGCATTGTCGGGCAAGCCAACGATGTACATCTTTTTTCCCTTGCCAATGTTTACTTCAATGGTGATTTTAAAGGCGTTGATGCCATAAACGGCACTGCCATAGGTTTTAACTAACATGATTTGTATTTTTAGAATGGTTATTTTGGTAAGTTTGCTAAACTCGTTTGGTTCTAACAAAAATAAACAAAATGAAAAACATCCTATTAATCGCACTTGCTATAATGTTTTTTAGTTCTTTTACAAGCAGCACGCTTCATGTTCAATCAAGCTCTGCTGATGTGCTTGGGGTTTATTTCAATGCCGAAAAAGATGCAAAAATCCAAATTTACCTTGCATCGAATAATAAATATGCCGGCAAGGTGCTTTGGATGAGCGAACCGAAAGATGAAAACAGCGATTATAAAAAAGATGCTAAAAATCCGGATGAGGCGCTTAGAACTCGAACTCGATTAGGGCTTGTTATCCTTGAAAACTTTGTTTTTGATGCGGATGATGATCGATGGGAGGATGGATCTGTATATGACCCCAAAACCGGCAAGACGTACAGCGGTTATATGAAGTTTGAAGATGGAAACATCGACCAGCTTTTTTTACGAGGCTATGTTGCTGGCATACCCCTTTTGGGCCGCACCGCTGAATGGACAAGGGTTAAATAGGGACGGATTGCATCCGTCTAAGTTGAAGCTGAAGCAGGATTCGTTTCCAACATTACATCTTTACTCAAAGACAACACTGGTTCTGTTCTTTTGTCTTTGTTTCTCATTTCGGGCACTTGGCCAAACCAACACTGCATTCTTTCACTTTAATAATTTTTGGGATCATGCGGACAATGAGAAGCTTACCAACACATGGATTATTAATGGCGATAATTTTCAATACACCAAAGACACTCTTGAAATACCCATTCATATAGCTACTTTCGATTCAACATCTTTCTAATATTCATCAAATTATCCTTTCGACACAAGCATCACGCAATTCAAACCTGAACAGCTCTATGCCATTCGGTTTATACCTTGCTCTGACTACGACATAGTTTTAAGTGCTGACTCTTCGGTTTCTAGACATGAGCCAGAATTTTGCTTGATCAATAACCTTAAACAGGACACCATCCCTATTTATTCGGGATATGAGTTTAGAACACTTACGGGGGCAATCGATTGTGGTCAGCCCAAGGAAATCTTAGAATCGGCACTTTGTTTAAATACGCGAAGGGAAATATACGTGCCAAGAGATCCATCCAAAATAATTGGTTTTTCTTTGGATGCTCTAAATACTCATTTTGAAGATGATGACTGGATGAAATTTAAATTTCAATTCATTGAAAGCGAAAAGCTTAGAACCTATGATGCTGAATCCAATGAATATACAATGTCTATAACCGCGGATTGACGGTTACCAAAGTTTGATACGGCACCCAAGGTTGAACCATTACCCAAGGTTAAAACCTTGGGCAAAGCGTTTTGGCATGGAATTGTCCAGCCACCCCGCTCTGAAGAATGGGGTTTGCATTCCGTATAGGTCACATGCCCGTGGTTGAAACCGTGGGTTATTTAATCGTGGACGGATTGCATCCGTCCCTTCATTGCTTTATCCAACATTTATTTAATCATGGACAGATGCAATCCGTCCCTTCATTGCTTTATCCAACATTTATTTAATCATGGACGGATGCAATCCGTCC
>JBLHHI010000034.1:0-28445 GCA_047614125.1 Bacteroidia bacterium
TACAACATCTACAAAAGTTGTATCAGTGGGTCCATCACTATAGCCAATGGTTACAAAGCTTTCATCTTCTTCTTTTCGCTGAATTTCGTATTGTTCAACACCTTCATTCCATCCTTGATACCTAGACCAAGTTAACACCGGACGATTAAATTTACCGGTATCGGCTTGAAGAAGAATGGTCTTACCAATGTTTGAATACGGACTTACATCATCGCAAACATCAACCGCCTTCATTCTATAAACGTAAGATGCGTCATCTACAAACACATTTTTATCCTCTAAGTCTAAATCATTGGCCGGGTGTTGGGCAGAAAGTATAGAGTAATTCAATCCATCCAACGACTTTTCAATGATGTAATGATCTATGGGCATGGCAGCTTGTTTTGTTTCATCCCACTCCAGCAGAACATATTTGTCGCTTTCGACCGTAGCTCGAACTAAGTTATTGGGTGGAAGGGTATTGACGAAAATTGGGGTCGCCGCGCATGTATCGCTCCAAGAAAGCTGCCTGTTGCCGTTTCGTTCTTTTCCTTCTATTCGATAAAAGTGTTTTGTGTTGCAAACAACCTTCCGATCGGCGTATTGTACGCTCGTTCCAGGAACTGAATCCAACAAAGAGTATACTCCGGGATTATTTAATTTTTCGCGATAGATGTAGTACTTTTCAATGCCATACCATCCATCGTATGCATTCCACGAAACTACACAAACGTTGGTATCGCCTCTGGCTTCTGCCTCAATGGTGCAATGTGAGCTGGAACCTAAGTTGGTGCTTCGCATGCCACATGTATTCTCAACCACTACTTCGGTGCAATATACCTGATGCAATGCATCAATGCCCGAATGAAGAAAGCGGGTTTCAGCACGATCCGATAGCATTCCAACCTCAATGCCATCCCGGTAAATGATGTATTTCTTAAAATCAAGAATGGAAGATGGTTTGAAATCTTGCACAAAACTCTCGTCGTTTTCAACACTAACACGAAGCATTTGCGCTGGTACAGGAGGGAGCGTATCGCCTATTATCAGCTTGCTGCTCGAACGGAGCACATGTGTGCAACCCAAAGCATCTCGCACTGTGAGCTCTACATCAATAGGACCTACAATGTTGAAATTCCAAGATTGATTGCGTCCGTATGACGTATCTTGTTGATTAACAACCCACTGCCAAAATACCAGCGTTGTATCCGCGGACGACAAATCGGTTATGGCAAAGTCTTGGCCCAGACAGGCATCACCGTCTTGAACCGTAAAGTCTGCTTCAATGTTGCGTATCTTAACGTATATCAAGGTATCGTGCGAACATTCTAGTACGCTCTCTACATGAAGCTTAACAGCATACATTCCGGATTTTGCAAAGATGTGTTCTGGGGCCAGTTCGCTGCTCGTTGCTCCATCACCAAAATTCCATAGAACCGTTGTTATATCAGAGCTTGGGAAGCTCAGATTGGTAAATTGTGCGGGAGCGCCCGGGCAGGCATCCGAAACCGAAAAGTTGGCTGTAGGTATGGGCCTCACGTAAATGGTGTCGATGGGTGGATGCGTATAAGTGCAACCAAAGGTGTCTTCCAAAGTAAGAAGTGGAATGAATCGTCCAGTATCGGTATATACATGTTTGAGCGTGAGTTGATTATGAATCACATATCCATCACCTAAATCCCATTTAAAACTCGAACAACGGGTTGTATCGGCAACAAAGGTCACTTCATGTGGAACGCAACCCCGGTTGGGGGTAAAAGTATACGAACCTTCAGGTCCGTTCACCAATACAAAACCCGGATATAAAACAGAGTCCACACATCCCCATTCATCCATCACCTTAAGTTTAATATCGAATGACCCAGCAACCAGATAAAGTTTGCTTGGATACCGTTCCCTAGATCCAGTACCATCTCCAAAGTTCCACTCCCAGCTCACAATGTCTCGTGCCACATTTAATGTGGAACGATCCTCAAAATTAACGTACAATGGCGGACAATCTCGCACCAAGCTGTCGGCATTAAATTTAGCACGAAGTATTTCTTTCTCAATATCGATGGTATCCTCTACCACCGTAACACATCCTATTTCATCGGTTACTATGAGCTTGATTGGATAAACTCCTGGTTTAGAAAAGGTGTGCGGAACGGCCTTTAGAGTGGAAGTAACACCTCCATCGTTTAGTTCCCAGAAATACGTAAAATCCGATTCATCAACGCCCAAGGCAAACTCCGGTTTTAATATAAATTTCCGGCCTTCGCACGACTTGAATCTCGACTTTTTGATGGTTGCACCTTTAGCACCCAGAACTTCAAAGCTGAATTCCATCATGCCCTTGCACCCATTGGTATCAAACCCTACGAGTTGAATATTCCAGTTGCCGTCGTTCGGTCCGGGTTTGTAAAAGGTATGGGAAACCGTTCCAGCCGAGGTAATGGGAATTGTTGTTTCGCCGATGTGCCAGTAGATGTCTTTGTAGTTGGATGGCGATGAGGTTGTGGTTAATTCCGCATCAACGGGTCCGCACTTCAAGGGCCCACTAACTGAACCATCTACCGTTGGACCTGTGATGATTATTTCTTTGCTGGAAGTTCGAATGCACCCACCATCCGCATCCCCAATTCTAAGCGAAATCGTATACGTTCCGGGATTTTCAATAACATCCGTTTCCTTCTTTTTATTGGACGTGCTCGAATCGTAGGTCCACAAATAACTGTAGTTATTCGACGTGGCATTTGCTGCCATTGTAATTTGTGCGGGAGCACATAAGGCACCAGAGATTACAAAATCTGGATCAATAAAAACCGGGCCAATTTCAAACTCCTCACTGGCCACACAACCCGATGCATTGTTTATCCCAATCAACACCGCAGTTCGAAAGGTATCTCGATTTCCTTTTATTTCTGTGGCATAAACGGTGTACTTCCCATTAATAATCCAATACAGTTGGTCGGCTCCTTCAGCCCAACTCTCTAAGTAAACCAATTGGTCGAAACAGCTGTCTGTAACTTGAATTATTTTAACCTTAGGTAAGTGTTTAAATACTTGTTTTTTATGAATAAAAGTATCTTTACAACCGTTGTAAAAAGTAACAAGAGATACATCGTACCATCCAGTATCAAGCGCACTCCCTTCTAATCGGCCGTTTGAAAAACTATCAAAGTAGGTCATTGTAGATCCTGGGCCTGTTTTAGAATGATACCAACGCACGCTGTCTAAGTTGCCAGCGCTGTCTTGAGTGGTATTGGTAAACAAGGTAGATTCATTTGGACAAAGTGAGTCTACCTTAGAAATGAACGACGGTGGAATTTTGTCACCAACTTCAACTTTTAATGTGTAGCTGCCCGTGCATCCAGACTTTGTTTTTACGGTTAAGGTCACCTCGTATTTACCAACTTCCATATACGTATGTTCAACGGTGCGTTTGCTTGAATCCTTAATGATTTCATTACTCCCATCCCCAAATACCCAGGTTTGACTAACCACTTCTTCACCGCCAACATCCGAAATATTTGTAAAGGTGGTTTCAAGTGGCTTACAACCATTTTGAGGGCTAATGGCCTCAATTTTTAATGGTTGGATGCGAATAAAGTGCGAATCGATTTTAGTTACACATCCATGGATGTTTTCAACCATTAACTGAACCTTGTAATCCCCAAAGCTCGTAAAGGTGTTATACGCTTGCTGATACTGAGATATGGTGTCTCCATTGGCAAGCCAAACCCATTTAACCGCTCCGGTTCCAGCATCATTAAACCGAGCGAAAAAGGGTACCGAGCAAGCCGAAGTATCGGTAGAAGAAATGATGGGTTGTGCTCCTACACGAACGGTTATGGCGTCAGCCTTTGTTATGCTGTTGGTGCATTTACTGCCTTTTGACACGGTAAGCTTAATGGTATACGTTCCTTCTTTATTGAAGGTAAAGGTTGGGTTTTTTTGTTGCGATTGTTCACCATTTCCGAAATCCCAATGATAGGTTAATCCGGAAATGTCGGGATCCGTTTTATTCTTAAAGCTCACAAACATAGGTGTGCAGCCGTTGCGTTTGGAAATTTCAAAGTCGGCCGTAATGTTTCCCAGCGTTATAAAGTTCGAAAATGTTTTAGTGCCTCTGCACCCATTGGCTTTGGTAACGGTGAGCGTAACAGTGTATTTATTGTTCTTTGTATACGTGTGATTTGGGTGTTCATCGGATGAAGTTGTCCCATCTCCAAAGTCCCAAAGATAAGTATCGGACGAGTTGGTGTATTTGGATTTATTGCTAAAGTTCACCTTCATCGGCGATGTGCAGTTGTAGGTTTGATCGGCTTCAATGTTAACCTCGGGTGTGGTTAAAACTTCTATGTAATTATCGATTCGCTTTTCGCTCTTACATTTGTTTTCATCGTAAATAAGCAAGGATACGGAATACACGCCTGCGTAAAAATAGGTATGAAGTCCATTCAATTTGTCTTGTGTATTGCCATCTCCAAAATCCCAGGTAGAAAACAAAACGTTACCGCTGCCTTTTTTGCTATTATTTGTGAACGTAACTGTGAGCGGATTGCAGCCCGACGTTTTATTTGCAACAAAATCTGCTTTGGGAACTTCAAATACTTCGATGTAGTTCGTTTTGGTAATTGAATTTGATTTACCAGCAGCATCTCGAACGGTCAGCGAAACCTCATATTTTCCAGGTTGATAAAAAATAGCGGAAGGATTTTGAAGCGTAGAGGTATTTCCATTGCCAAAAGTCCAAAAATACGTAGCTACATTTCCAGTCGAAGCATCATTAAATTTAACGGTTACGGGCGTGCACCCACTGGTTGTATCGGCAGCAAAATCAGCCTGTACCTGTCCAAAAGAAACAAAGCAAAGTAGAAGGTGAAATATGGTTATTAGCGTTTTAGGTATTGGCTGGGTAAAGGTAAGACAATTCTGATTTACAAAAGGTTGCCTGGAACAAGAAATTTAATCCACCAGCAAGTCATCTTCCACAAAAACATCGGTCTCTATCATCGAACCCACTACCAAATCTATTTTGGTTCCACGCTTTACTCTTGTTTTTGGAGGCATTTCGGTTGAATCGCCGGCAAGTCGCATGCCGAGTACGGGTTCACTATTGGGGTCTTTAATTTCTTTGATTGGTTTCTTTATTTTCTTTCCAACTATTAAGCCTCTGTTTTCCAACCTTCTAACCGCAATTGCATAGGATGACTTACCGGCCAAATCTGGAACTTCAACCTCAGGAATAACATTGGTGTTGAGGACTAAATATATTTTACGACCTTTTTTAACCTCCGATTCTGCATCTGGAGTTTGGTCAACAATAGCCAGCAAGGGATATCCTTCTCGAAATACGGTATCGGTAATCTCATACTCATACCCTTGGTCCTCCAAAATCCGCAATGCCTTTTCCATGTTTAAGCCTTCAATCACGGGTACCTTCACCAAAGCGTCATCGTGGCCTGTGTAATATCTTATAAACCAAAGTGTTAGGCCTATAATAACGGCTGTTGTTGCGAGGATGATGCCTAAGGTTATGAATGTTTTTTTCATGCTTTCGATGCGATTTAATGCAATTTCATTGACTCCCTATCGCGGCCAAAGGTCAATATTTTATCAATGAAATCAAAAGGTTTGTATGCATTGATTGCTGCTTGATGATAGATACAGGTGGCCGGCGTCATTCCGGGTAGCGAATTTATTTCGATGATGATTACTTCAATGTTTTCTGCATCAAAAATTCGAACAAAGGCATCAATTCTACAATATCCTTCCACATTTAAGGTTCGAGCAACACCTTGAAAAACTTCTCGAACTTTTGCTGAGATTGAGGCGTTGGTTTTGGGATTTGGATCAAATCTTGCTGGCGTAATATTCTGACCCTCACCGGCTAAGAATTTTTCAGCCAAGGTGAGTACTTCGCCTTCAGCTAAGGCTTCGGAAGGCTCAAATATTTCATAAACCAATTGATCACCTTCATATCTCGTGAGCATACCACCCGTTATTTCTATGAAGTGTTTCGCATTACGTTGATCGATGAATTTCTCCAATAAAAAATAGTCTTTTGCCGGAAATTCTTCTGATGCCTCTAGGCCCAGCTTGGCTGCCAATAACACACCTATGCGTGGTTCTGCTCGGAAGGTGGTTTGGGCATATGCTTCCAAAACCGCCTTCGATTTAATTTTCTTTACCGCACTGCTGCAGCCTTCATCAGCTGGTTTGGCAATGAAGGGATAGCCCATGCTTTCGACTTCGCTCCAAAATTTATCCGGGTTTTGCTCAAAAAGTTGTCGGGTAACTAACACACCATCTGCCACTTTAAATCCGGCTAACCGAAGAATAGAATTCGTCTCAAACTTGTTTATCGTAGTTGCTGAACTCTGAACACCCGAGCCATTGTATGGCAAGCCAATGGCTTCCAGTTTCTTCTGGATCTCTCCATCCTCTCCTGGGCGGCCGTGTAAGGCAATAAAAACTTCGTCGCATAATTTTGCTAACCCCTCATAATCAACCAGTTGCGGAATTAATCGAATGGTTTTTGACCCGTAGGTTGAAGCTATGGTGGAGCATTCTTCTATGATTGCATCAATGATGGGATGTCGATGGTAGTCTTCTACCTTTTGCTTGATGTCGTCTGCATTGTCTTTCAACATCATATTAATGGGTAATAAGTACAACTGGTGTGCTTCTTGCCCTCCGGTTAGAAAGACTGGAAATGGTGCGTACTTACCCGAACTGGCGAGCTTTTCATAAATATTTCGTCCACTTTCAACCGAAATATGGCGCTCCGTAGAGTATCCACCCATAATAACAGCAACGCGAATTTTGTCCCCCTCGTTGTTTCTCGATTCTTTGATGGACGTTTCCAAACGAGACAATAATTTTTTACTGGTTACTAAAGAGGGAACGGTTCTAATTCGCTCTTGTATGGACGTATGAATAAGGTAGGTTAAAAACTGGCTTGGATTTAACCCAATTTCAGCGGCTTGATGGAAGAAAAATGAAGACGGCATCATGCCGGAAGTGGTATTTGGATCGTTTAAAAATATTTGGCCTTCATTCGTATAAAAGCCATCGATTCGAGCGTAGACGTTAAAATTAAAATGAGCAAAAAGTTCGGTGCATTTGGTCCGAATCCTTTGAATTTCTTTGGTTGGCAAATCTATGGGAGTAACCTTTCTGGATAAACCTGGTAAATATTTAGACTTGTAATCAAAAAGTGTTTGCATCTTAACAATTTCGGTAGGCGGAAGTGCGCGTGGACTTCCATCCTCATCCAAAATAACGATGCAGCTAAATTCTCTTCCTTCAATGCAAGATTCAACCACCACGTCAACCTCCCCTCGAATTGCCTCTAATTGCAGAAGATCGGTATTTGTAAACTGTTCATTAATAAGGGTTAACGCTTGTTCTGGATGATTGCAGATTACTTCATTAACGAAGAGTGGAAAACCTAGGCTGCTCCGAATATCCGAAAGTTCCCGAATCCACTCTACTTGATTTACTTCCAACCATTGCTTCTTTGTGAGTGTTAATCTAAAGAAGCTCTTATCTACTGCTTTAAAAAATTCGGCTTTATTTTCCTTTTCTAAAATGGAAATACCAATGGATGAACCTTGATTGGCTGATTTAACCACTAATGGATATCCAACCAATGCGCAAACATCGGCATACAGTTTTTCGGGATCTTGTTTCCAATGATTGTAACTAAACTCGAGATAGTTAGGGTTGTCAAAACCCGCGCGCAACATCCATTTTTTTTGTACGGCCTTATTCATTCCAACGGCCGATGGCAGGATGCCTGAACCAGAATACGGTACATTGTAGAACTCGAGCAAACCCTGAATATTGCCATCCTCTCCCTTTTCTCCATGCAAGGCTAAAAAGGCGAAGTCAATGTGATTTTTAAGCTCATCGGGATGTATTACTTGGCCAATTTCATTGCCCATTTTAACACGCTCTTGATGGCTAAGCTTAAGGCTTTCGGAATAAACCTGAAAGTGGTTTGGGCTTTCGGGAAGAAAGGTAACGGGCGGATAAAAATCTCGAATGGTACCCCGATATACAAATGACCAATGTAAAATGATCATTTGACCTTCCTCATCTATGAAGATTGGAACGGCATCGAAAATGGTCTTGTCCAGATTATCGTACACGGTTCTGCCTCCGGCAAATGAAACTTCTCGCTCTCGAGAACTCCCACCAAAAAATATGCCCACTCTAAGGCGAAAATTATCTTGTTTACTCACGAAGTAATTAAACGTTTAAATACTGATTTTCAATATGTTGCGAATTATTCAAAGCTACGTTCTTCTTTCTGAACCTAAATTCTTATTCTTGCTTAAATATTGCTGGAACAATAATTGACCTGAATTCCATAAAAAACAAATAATGAAGAACATAGTTATTACCACCCTTTTTCTTTTTGCATCAATCGCCTTGTTTGCAAACGACACCGACACAACTAAATCTGCTCAACCTTTGCCAAGCGTAACTGTTAAAAACATCAATGGTCAAAACGTTGATATAAGCAGCTATGGCACAAACGGAAAAATCACCGTCATTTCATTTTGGGCCACCTGGTGTAAGCCCTGTGTTAAAGAACTGAGAAATATAAATGAATTATTAGAAGATTGGGAAGATAATTACAACGTAGAGTTGGTTGCTATTTCAATGGATGATGCTCAAAACACAAATAAGGTTAAGCCCTTTGCTAACGGACAAGGTTGGACTTTCGACATCTTACTCGACCCAAACGGAGAAGTTCAACGAGCTTTAAATGTTACTAATCCACCTTTTACACTATTGATTGACCAAGACGGCAACATTGTATACACACACACGGGTTATTTGGAAGGAGACGAACTTGATTTGGAAGAGCACATCATTGAGTTGCACAACAAATCATTAGAAAAGAAATAAGATATTACCCTCGCTCATAAGGCTTGGGAATCAACAATTCAATTTGAGCGGATGAATGGATTTAACAATTCTCCGCTCATTTTTTTTGCCAAATATTGACCCGTCACATTGCCTTTTTCTTTAGCAAGTTCTTCCGGTGTTCCCGCAAAGCTCAGGTAGCCCCCATTCTTACCCCCCTCTGGTCCCAGATCAATTACCCAATCTGCTGATTTTATTACGTCTAAGTTGTGCTCGATGCATACAATCGTATTTCCTTTTTTAATAAGAGCATTGAACGACTTAAGCAACTTTTTGATATCGTGGAAGTGAAGACCTGTCGTTGGTTCATCAAAAATAAATAAGGTATGTGTAGAGGATGAACTCTTAGATAAGAACGAGGCCAATTTAATTCGTTGCGCTTCCCCACCGCTCAATGTGTTTGAAGATTGACCCAAGGTTACATAGCCCAAGCCAACTTCCTGCAACGGCATTAATCGCTTTTTGATGGGTGGAATGTCTTTAAAGAATTCAATGGCGTCGTCAACGGTCATATTCAAAACGTCAATAATTCGCTTCTCTTTAAAGGTTACTTCCAAGATCTCGTCTTTAAATCGCTGTCCTTTGCAGCTTTCGCAGGGCAGATGGATATCGGCCATAAATTGCATTTCGATGATTTCCTCCCCTTCTCCCTTGCAATTATCGCAGCGACCTCCGTCGATGTTAAATGAGAATACGGAACTCTTGTACCCTCGTTGTTTTGATATTACTTGATCTGAAAATAAATCTCGAATGGCATCGTACGCCTTTACATAAGTAACTGGATTAGATCTCGAAGATTTGCCGATGGGATTTTGATCTACCATCTCAATCGCATTGATTGAAGATATATCGCCGCTTAAGCCTTCCGATTCGCCAAGTTTTAGCCCGGTATATTGATCCAACTCGCGCAACATGTTTGGATAAAATACCCCTTTAATTAAGCTAGTTTTACCAGATCCAGAAACTCCAGAAACCACGGTAAATGCATTTAATGGAATTTTAGTGGTAATATTTTTTAAGTTGTTATTTCGAGCGTTATTTATAACAATGTGATTATTCCAAGCACGTCGATGTTCTGGAATAACAATGCTTAGTACGTTGTTTAAATAATTTGCAGTAAGCGTATCGGCATGTGCGAGGTGTTCAAAATTGCCTTGAAACACAACCTCACCTCCTAAGCTGCCAGCATGGGGTCCGATGTCTAACAACTCATCCGCGGCATGCATAATTTCTTCGTCGTGTTCAACCACCACCACCGTGTTCCCAACCTTCTTTAACTTTTGCAACACTCCTATTAATAACTCGGTGTCTTTCGAATGCAGACCAATGCTGGGCTCATCTAAGATGTACGTGCTTCCTACTAAGCTGCTACCTAAGGTAGTGGCCAAATTAATACGTTGCGACTCTCCTCCAGAAAGACTGTTGGAAAGACGATTTAAACCAAGGTAAGCAAGTCCAACGTCCGAAAGAAATCGTAAGCGTGAATCAACTTCTGTTATCAATCGATTGGCAATTATTGAATCCGCTTTATTTAATTTGAGTGCCTGAAATACCTCTGTGGCTTCGGAAATACTGCATCGAATTAATTCGCTTATGGATATTTTGTACGGATCATTTTTAGAATGAACTGGAAGTGGCGATGTGGAGCACAGCTTCACGTAATCTGTATCTTTCCTCAAACGCGTACCCCTGCAATCCGGACAATTGGTTTTACCGCGATATTTTGCCATCATCACCCGATACTGGATTTTGTAGGTATTTTCTTGCAAGAAATCAAAAAACGAGTTGACTCCTTTAAGCTCACCTTTGCCTTTCCACAACACGTCTTTTTCATCGTCGGTTAGTTCGTTGTAAGCCTTGTGAATTGGATACTTATTTGAGCAAGCCGAAATAAAGTTCTTTTTCCAAACACCTAATACTTCTCCTCGCCAAGGCGCAATGGCTCCTTCGTATAACGATAGACTCTGATCAGGAACCACAAGATCTTCGTCGATGCCAATCACAGATCCAAAACCTTGACAGTTAGAACAGGCTCCGAACGGGTTGTTGAAGCTTAAAAAATTAATGGTTGGACGTTCGAAGGTCATTCCATCCAATTCAAACAAATTGGAAAATTCCACCTCACTTTTCACTCGTTCATCGTCCGACATTTGCACTGTAACGAGGCCCTTCCCTTCGTAAAATGCTGTTTGAACCGAATCTGCTACCCGTGTCATGAACTCATCATCCGCGTCTTCCGATCGAATGATTCGATCTACAATTAGGGAAATGTCTTTGCTCCTTACCTTTGTTTCTGTAAACCCGTCGATTTTAATAATCTTGCCCTTATAAAGTAACCGGCTGTACCCTTTTTTCATTTCAAGATCAAGAAGTTCGCTCAAGCTTTGTGTATCTTCCAATGGAAGGTTCACCAAAAGGTTAATCTGATCGTTTGTTTCGCTTTCTGCAATAATGTGGTTTACCACATCTTCGATGGTATGACATTTAACTTCTTGACCCGATATGGGTGAAAAAGTCTTTCCAACTCGAGTGAACAGCAATTTTAGATAGTCGTATATTTCGGTTGATGTGGCAACCGTGGATCTGGGATTTCTTGAGTTTACCTTTTGCTCAATGGCTACGCATGGCGTTAGGCCCTTTATGTAATCTACTTCAGGCTTATTAAGTCTACCTAAAAATTGTCGGGCATACGACGACAAGCTTTCTACATATCTGCGTTGGCCTTCTGCATACAAGGTGTCGAACACCAGGGAGGACTTTCCAGAACCAGATACGCCGGTTACTACGGTAAATTTATTTCGTTTGAAGTTTACATCGATGCCCTTGAGGTTGTGCATGCGAACTCCCTTCAGTTCAATTACTTTTTCTTTTTGTGTCAATGATTTTGGATCCTTATAAACGAATCAACAAAGTAATGTCATTATTGATTCAAGAAATATTTTTTTAACAGCAAATTTTGAAAATTAAATACTTAGCCCTATCTTAGTGGTTCACAAAAAAGAAAAGCCTATAGAATCAGTATCTCTACTCTAACAATTATTCATTAAGATTGATCAGTAAATTGCTGATTGATAAACATTTAAGAGGTACTTATGAAAAACGAAATCACAGATCGGGCTTTAATTAAGCAGTACATTCAAGGCAACGAGGCTTGCTTAGAAATGCTTATTAACAAACACCAGAACAAAATCTTTACAACAATTATTTTAATTGTAAATGATCAATACATTGCGGAGGATCTCTTTCAAGAAACCTTCATCAAAATTATTCGAACCTTTAAAAATGGTAAATACAACGAAGAAGGTAAGTTTTTACCTTGGGCAGTTCGTATTGCTCGAAACCTTGCTATTGATTACTTCCGTAAAAAGAAGAGAATGCCAACCATTACTTCGAACGATGGAGAAGACATCTTCCGAACCTTTCAGGTAGCACAAGAGAATCGAGAAGAAGAGATGATTCGGGATCAGCGCGAAAAGACTTTACGAGAAATTATCAATATGCTTCCTGATGAGCAAAAAGAAGTTTTAGTTCTTCGCCATTATGGTGACATGAGCTTTAAGGAAATTGCCGAGCTAACCAACGTGAGTATTAACACAGCTTTGGGAAGAATGCGATATGCTTTAAACAACATGCGAAAAATAATTGCAGAAAAGTCAATCATCCTACAATAATGACATTGGGAGTGCCGTTCTATGTTCAGTTTAACACGAAACGTACTTTATGGAACAAAATTCTACTCTTGATTATTTCATCCTTAACCAATACAAAGAATCGACTCCCAACGGTCAACAAGAGATCGCAGAAGCTCGGAGTAAAGACTCCAATATAGATGCATTATGCTCTGATTATGAGCGTATTATAAGTCTTCTAGATCAGTACAGCTGCAGCCCCAATGCAACTTCCGTGCAAATAATAATGGAAGAATCGATGGGTTATTCTGAACTGGAAACACATTAGATCCTCAATTAGTATCTAGAAAAAAGGTCGAATCATGGATTCGACCTTTTTTGTTTGCGCTCAATTTAAAGCTAGAATAAACTTTAATTAGAGCAACTTCTGCTTAGATAAAACCTCCGACAGCTTTTCTTCCATCAGCGGCTTGCTGATAAAACCGTTAACAACCTCGTACGTTTCAGATTTATCAAAATCTTGTTTATTTATCGAAGATGAAAGTAAGTAAACCGGTGCTTTCAGTGTTTTTTCTGTAAACGCATCTAAAAAATCCCAGCCATTCATTTTTGGCATGTTTATATCCAAAAAAATTAGATCAGGCATTTTTGGCAGAGATTCCAATTCTCTGAGAGCAACTTCAGCAGAGGTAAAGGTCTTAATGTCAGCATCTGCCTTGATGAGCCCAATAATCCTGGAGTTGATTAAGTTTTGGATTTCATCATCATCAATTAGATAAATCATAACGTTCAATTCTGCAATTTTTGATTATTGTAAGTTTTTAAGATGCACAACAAAGGTAGTCCCTTTTGTATATCCTGACCTCACTTCAATTCGCCCTTTTAACTTGTCAATCGCATCTTTAACAATATATAAGCCAATGCCAGTACCTTTGGAGCCCGAATTAGCGCGATAGAACAATTTAAAAATGTTATCGATGTGTTCTTCTTCAATGCCAATACCATTGTCTTCCACAACCAATTCTGCCGCCTTCGAGTTCGCTTTGATCGTAACCGTAAGAAAAGGACTTTTCTTTGATACATCCATGTATCGTACAGCATTAGAAATCAGATTGTTAAAAACTATCGACATACGAGACTTATCCGAAATAAACTTGGCGCTTTGGTCTACCACTACCCTAATCTTCAACTTGTCGGCATTTTCGGTGTACAAGTATTGGTCGATGATTTCGTGTATAAAGCTGTTAAATTCGATCGAATCCTTGCTGATTTTTAATCGAGAGTTTCTCGAATAATCCACAATGCTTCGAATAAATTCATCCAATTTGGCTAAGCTTTTTTCTTGTAAGTCAATGTATTGAAGGGCATTGCCAGAAAGCTGCTCTAAGCGCAACAACTTAACCAATCCCATTACATTGGCAATTGGAGCCCTTAAATCGTGGGCAGCGCTGTACACAAACTGATCTAATTCGCGGTTTATCTTTTTGAGCTCGATGTTTTGATGTTTGATCTTGCTTTCTTGAATTTTTCGATCCGTAATATCTTCAATCATGGTAACTGTGCCATAGTGCCTCCCATCATCGTACAAGGCATTTGAAGTGGTTTTAGCTATGAGTCGCCTTCCATTCTTTTGTTTATATTCTTGCTCAAGCGTGGCGTTTCTAATTTTAGCAAGCCTGAAGTTTTCAAACATTTTGTCATTTAGTTTCACATAGGCTGGATATAGGATCTCGGTTTCCTTGAGGCCTTGCATCTCCGATTCGTTATACCCAAACATAGATTCGAATGCTTCGTTAACTTTTACAATTCCCTTGTCGTAATTGGTGTAAATAATACCCAAGGCATTGCTGTCAAAAATCGTCCGATATCGTTCTTCACTTTCTCGCAATGCGTGAACTGAGGTTTTCAAATCTGTAATATCCAGAAATCCAAAAACTACGTGCGAGCCGCTGTTTAGCGTTGGGATTTCTGCCGAAATGTACAAATAACGCGTCTCACCGAAACGATTAACTATCTGCACTTCTTCTTCAAAATATCCAATGTTATGCTTAAAACTATTATAAAGTTTTAAAACGAAACGCTCTTTACCCTCTTGAATAAATTCTTGAAATTCAGCCATGTTGCTGTGCAAAGACTGCAAGCCAAAAATATCCATAACCTGCTGGTTATAAACGGTTTCTGTAGCGAGCTTTTGATACAAGTCTAAAAAATTGACGGGTGAATAATCGGCATCAAGATGTTGTAATTGATCAAGAAGCTTCGTCACATCCAACTCAATCCATCCAATAGTAGTTGTTTCAAAATACGATTTAAATCGTCCTTCAGTTTGTTTTAACTTATCCTCAATCTGGATTTCATCACTGATATCTTCACAATTAATAATCAATCCGCCAATCTCTTCTTCACGCTCATACCAAGGACTTACTTGCCATCTCAACCATTTAGAGTTACCATCTTCTCCTACAAAAAGGTCTTTGTTGAACTGAATGGTTTCACCCTTCAGCGCCCGTGTATGTACCAGTTTCCAACGCATGGATGTGTTGGAATAAACTTCCTGGTAATTTTTACCAATAATATTGGTAAATTTCTGGCTTGGAAATAAGTTCATCCACTTTTTACTTACAAGAATGAAGTTCATGTCTCGGTCGAGCATCGCAAGTGGAATCGTATTGTCTTGAACGAAGGCGTTCAATTGATTATTCTTTCGAATCAACTTTTCATGTCCCTGTACCAAATCAGTGATATCACTGAAACCCAAAACTATAAATCCTTTGGCTTGCTTGTATATTCTATATCCTGTGGCTTCAATAAAAATATCATGGCCCTTTTTATGAATCGCCCGAAATTTTTCTGTGGGAACTTTATTGTCGAGAACCTGTTTTATAAAGGCAAATATTTGCTGTTCGTTATCCTCAAAGTTGATAAAAGGCTTATTGAAAAAGAACGTTTTCTTATAATCAAGCCCACCTAATTCTTTTAGGCTGTAGCCCAGTATTTGTAAGCCTTTTTTATTGATTGATATGATCTTATTCTCGAATACGTTATAAATCATCAGCCCAAGTGGACTGTGGTTAAATAAGCTTTGGTATTGGTGTTCCTGGACATTTAATTTTTCAACCATTTGCATTTCTTTCGAAACATCCTTAATGCTTATCAAGTAGTTCGGAACTTCACCTTTTTCGCTAACGTTTTTGATCGAAATGTGTGTTTGAAAGACTTGGTTATTATGGCCTAGAATTTGTGCTTTTATTGGGAGTGCTTGTGAGCGTTTACCTCCTGAAGTAATATGCACTAACTCTCTCTTAATCACATTGCTATTTCCTTTAATAAAGCTTTCGAAACGCTTTTTCCGTAAAAAAGGTTTCTTAAATCCAAGCAACTTGCAAAAGGCCTTATTGGATTCTAAGATGAGTTGATTTTCATCAATAATTACGAGGGGGGTGATGTTATTTTCAAAAACGTTGCTAAAATGTTTTTTATGTGCAGCAATTTCCAGCTCCGATCTCTTGCGTTCAGAAATATCTGTGATGCTGTTTCGAATGTAGATACCTCTGCTTGTTGGAAGTTTCACTACTCGAATTTCACAGGGTATTAAGGTACCAGACTTGCTCTTAATTTCCCATTCGAACGATACACTTAGATTCTTTTTTATGCACTCGGTAATGTGCTTTGCATATACCTCTTTCGAAAGCTGTCCTGAACTTAAAACGACTGGGCTTAAATCTCCCAAGATCATCTTTAGCAAATCTTCTTTTTCATATCCAAATAGCTCTACGGCCATTTTATTTGCCTCAACATATCGTTTTCGATCAAAATCTAAAATGAGTATGGCATCCGGGGCGTGTTGAACCAAGGTATAAAACAACCCAACTTCATCCTGCACCTTGTGCCCTGTTGATAACAAAGGTATGTTGTGCTTATGTTCGATGTCGTTTATAGAAATAGTGATGAGTTCGTTACCCGCAACCGTAAACCTCCTCCACTCCACATCTACATTTAACAGGGTGTGTTTTTCTACTAAAAGATCTTGAGTGGCGAAAGATCGGGTCTTATTAACAAGTTCGGGAAGTGTATCCGTAGTTTCTTCGATTAACACAATTTTCCTCCCAAAGTACTCAAAGCTTGCGTGATTTTCGTACATAGGTACTAGATCAAGATTGACCACCAAAACGGGAGTTTGCATTGAGTCAAAAATTGAGCAGATTTGTTCAATTCTGGCGTCAATTATAAGTGTAGACCTTAATGGCGTCATTCTATTAATTTTCGACAAGGTAGTACTTGCGCTGCTGTAATATTCGAATAAAAATTGTTAAAACAGCTAAAAACCTGCTTTTAAAGATTGGCTTTTTCTAAAATATTAGACATCCTTTACAAAAGAAGGTGTTTCATTATGTCGAGTGCAGCCTTGGCCATCTTGTTGCGATCATCAATCAATGGATTGATCTCGGTAATTTCCAAGAGCGCCAGTTTTTCTGATTTGCATAAATTAAATAGCAAAGCTTTTGCTTGTTCCAAGGTCAATCCATTATCGACCGAAGTTCCCGTGCCCTCGCTAACGGATGGATCCATCGAATCCACATCAAATGAAATGTAGATGAGGTCACATTCCGTCAAGTATGCCAATGTTTCTTCTGCAATTTCTTGCATGGTTCGATTTTGCAATCTGGCAGGAACATAGTGCTTGATGTTGTTTGCATCGATGTCGTTCCATTCCTGCTCTTCCAAATCTCGAATCGCAATTAATACTAGATCAGAAGGAAGAATTTTTGGATGGATTTGATTGGTGCCGATGTGTGTGAGTTGGTGCCAATACTCTATTGAGCTGTCATTTAAGTTGTTTACCGCCTCGCTCGAATAACCTTCGCCCAAACTAACTCCCAAGGGCATTCCGTGAACGTTTCCACTTGGGGTAGTATATGGTGTGTGCAAATCTGCGTGTGCATCAATCCAAATAACTCCACAGCGCTTGCTGGGGTTGGCATCTTTAACCGCAGCTATCGAACCCAATGCGTTGCTGTGATCGCCCGATAATAGAATTGGGAAGTTCCCTGCTTTAAACTCCGATTGAATGGCATCCATCAGTCGTTCATTTTGACGAACTATTAAATCAATGTACTTCGCATGTTCATGCTCCGTTGGGTGCACCATTAAGTGATTAAATGAATCAATATTCCTGAATGGAAATTTGCCATAGATCTTATTTCCGTGGCCGTTGTCTTCTAATCGTACCGCAACGGGGCCTAGTCCTGCACCGCGTGTTCCGGCACCAACTTCCGACGGATTTTCAATAATGATTATATTTTTGGAATGAAGTGAATTTTGGGGCATCTAGGTTGTGCTAAAGTGATTGAAAACCTAGGACAAAAATAACCAATCTTACCGACTCATTCTTTTCCGTTTAAGTAAAAAAGGAAGCAAAATTGCGTCCATTGATTTTGAAACATCTGCCTCAACAAAATCAATCTTATACTGTGCACATCTGAATTTCAACATCGTATGAAAATTTTCAACTTCTCGCTGGTAGTGATCTTTTACTTCGGAAGGGAACAAACGCAATTTTTCGCCTGTTTCAATATCTTCAAAGGTAAACGGCCTGTTTTCATAAGCAAAATCTACTTCTTTACCGTGATGCAAGGTGTGAAAGAGTATGACCTCGTGTTTGTTAAATTTAAGGTGTTGAAGCGCATCGAAAACCGCTTCTGGATCATCTGAGTCGAACATATCGCTGAAGATAACCACCAAGCTTCTTCGGTGAATTCGTTCGGCGATTTCGTGTAAGGTGTTTACTACATTCGACTTTCGTTGGTCTGGTTTTTTGTCTAACAAGCCCGACAATATTTGCATAAGTTGCAGATGGTGGGTTCCAGAAGATTTTGTCTGTGTAAACTGTTCTATGGTTTGGTTAAATTCAATGAGGCTAACGGCATCTCTTTGTCTCTTTAAGAGGTGCATAAGCGACGCTGTGGCCAGCACAGAAAACCGAATCTTGCTGTGATCATCATCCGGAAAGTACATAGAAGCCGATGAGTCTATCAGGAAATTGCACCTGAGATTTGTTTCTTCCTCATATCGCTTCACATAAAGTCGTTCGGTTCGTGCAAAGAGCTTCCAATCAATGTTTTTAACCGACTCGCCGGTGTTGTACTGACGATGTTCTGCAAACTCAACCGAAAAACCATGATACGGGCTCTTGTGTAAGCCGGTAATAAAACCTTCTACCACTTGTTGTGCCATCAGGTCTAAGTTGTCGGATCTTACAATGTCTTTTTCGGTTAAATTCATGCTCTTTATGAAGGTGTGCAAAGATAACGCACCAACTCGAAATTTAATGTTTAGGCGATAAGAAGAACTTGCCATTCTTGGTTAAGCCAATTTTTCGATCAATAATTCCGAGGCTTGCCGTATGAACAAAAAAAACGCTCACCAGGTGAGCGTTATAATTCTTTAAAGTTGTTGCAACTTATAAACTAGGCTAATTGTGCTTCCAGCTTTGCGGCAATTTGACTCTTTGGAACGGCTCCAACCAATTTGTCAACCACTTCACCATTCTTAAATACTAATAAGGTTGGAATGCTTCGGATGCTGTATTTCATGGGTGTATCGCGATTTTCATCAACGTTCATTTTCCCAATCTTCACCTTGCCTTCATATTCTCCAGCCAACTCTTCTACCAAGGGCCCAATCATTTTACAAGGGCCACACCATACCGCCCAAAAATCAACCAATACAGGTACGTCCGATTTCAATACTTCTGATTCCCAGTTTGCGTCGTTAAATTCTAATGCCATGCTTTGCGTTTATTACGTTAGTAAATCTTTTTTACAAATTTATCTACCTAACCGAGAACACTCTATGTTTGTTCAATAATTGTTTCCTATATCCATATAACATCCAACTATTGAAATCAAAATTCGCACTGAAAATATTTTTTATATCGCTAATGTTCAGCGCTTTACACTCATGTACATCAAAAATAAAGGATCATAATGCGAGTGATGAAAAAATTGTTACACCCAGCATAGACACCGTAAGTCTGGACAGTTTTAGGGTAGTTTACGGACTAACCATCAATACTTTTGAGAAAGATATTGACACCTTGAAGGTAAAACTGAACAGTTATTTTACCGACTTTTTTACTGGATATTTAGCGTCGAACCAACAACTGGTTGATTTGTCATTAAATGCAAAAGGCATTTTTGATTTTAGAAAGTTTAAAACTGGAAACACCTATAACATTGTTCATCACAATAGCGATTCGGGCAAGGTGGCGGATTATTTTATATATCATCAAAATGCCTATCAAAAGTTTGTGATTGACCTTCAAGACAGCGGTAGAATGTACATGTATCAGCTTCCAATCGACACCGTTGAACGTTCTATTTATGCCAAGATTGATCGCACCTTATATCACGCAATAATAGACGCAGATGTTTCTTATGACTTAGGGATCAAACTTTCGGAGGTTTTTGCCTGGCAGGTTAACTTTTTTAGAATCGACGCTAAGGATCATTTCAAGGTGATTTTTGACCAATTGGTAGTCGAAGGAAAGCCGTATGATATTGGTCGGATAAAAGCGGCGGAATTTTATCACCGGGGTGATACGTTTTATGCCTTTAACTACAATCAAGATAGTGTAAACAATTACTTCGATGAAGAAGGACGAAGTTTGCGCAAGGCTTTTTTGAAGGCACCTCTAAAGTATTCTAGAATCAGTTCTAGGTACAGCAAAAAGCGTTTCCACCCAGTTCAAAAACGTTGGAAGGCTCATTTGGGAACGGATTATGCCGCGCCCACAGGAACTCCCATCCGAAGTGTTGGTGATGGCGTTGTAGTGGCTTCAAGCTATTCGAGAGGTAATGGAAACTACGTTAAGGTTAAACACAGCGAAACCTATACAACGCAATACTTGCACATGAGTAAGATTGCACCAACTGCTCGCAACGGCAAGCGTGTGCGACAAGGAGATGTAATTGGTTACGTAGGAAGCACGGGCTTGGCCACCGGCCCCCATCTGTGTTTTAGGTTTTGGAAAAATGGTGTTCAAATAGACCCGTTTACCGTTAAAACGCCACCATCTGTTCCCATTAAGAAAGAACACGAAAAGGCATTTTCGGAGCTAAAGCGGTCGATGAAAAAAATGCTGCAAAATCTCACCCTGACGGCACACAGAAATCACTCGGAAGATGATGATGACGGGGCAGAAGAAAACGATGCTTCTTGAATCCAAATAACATTAACGGGTTGGTCTCCGTTCATGCCCGGATTCCATTTGGGCATTTTTTGAAAAACATACACCCAATATGCGTCTGAGATTTGATTGTTATTTCTTAGAATTTTAACATCTATAATTTGCCCATCGTGTTGAACGATAAAGCTCAGCGAAGCTTCCGCATTTTTGATGTTTCCAAATTGCAGTGAGTCCAATAGAAACTGGTTTATGTGTGATTGCATGGAATCCTTTCCTCCCATATAACTGGGTGCAACTTCGCGTACTTTATAACCTGAGTTCGATTAATCTTTTCAAATTCAGATTTGTATAGGACCCAAGTAGTAAGGCGAAAACAGGAAGGTTTATGTTTATAAACCGACTGATTTCAACGAAGCTAATAGGGTTTTCTATACAAAAGTCCGCTTTACACTTGTGAAAAGCGATTTTCATCGTAAAAATTACTCGAAAGGGCCCACCCTGTCTTCGCAATTTTTACTCAAAACTCACTGTTCACAAGCGTTCTGAATTCAAAATATGAATCGAACTCAGGTTTTTAATATTCAATTTCTTCCAGCGCGCGGTCTGTTTGATCTTGGTAGGTGAAATTGTACTGGAGAATAACTTGCGATGAAGCCAGTCTGCCATTGTGAATCGCAGGATCCCATGCAGGCATGATGCTAATAAACCGGGTAACTTCTTCTTCGAAACCCAAGCCGCTGTATGGCAATAAGAAGGTATCGATGGTTAAAACGCCGGATGAATCAACATTTACTAATACCTTGATAATTCTATTGCTGCGAGCATCAAGAGCTGAGTTGGGATACGATAAGTTTTCTTGAATAAAGACATTGTATGCCGCTTGTCCGCCCGGAAACGAAGTTGAAACATCGTACTGTGCTTGAGCCGAATTCAAGCTAAAAAGTACCATAATAACGATGAAGTATGCCTTCACTTTTTTAGTATTATTCGGAATGTTGTTTTCTTGTATGGAGTGGATTCTTTAACAAATATATGACCTTTATGATAGTTCTGCACGATGCGCTTAACAAGTGATAAGCCCAACCCCCAGCCCCTTCGCTTTGTGGTAAACCCGGGCTTAAAAATGGTTTTAAAATCAGAACTTGGAATGCCCTTTCCAGTATCGGTGATGTCCAAAACAGGTGCCCCATCTTTAAGGTAAACATGAAAGGTGAGCGCTCCTTCGCCTTCCATGGCATCCGCTGCATTTTTAGTAATGTTTTCAATTACCCAAGCAAATAAAGGTATGTTAATTCGAGCTTTGATGTTGGTTTCATCCAAAATCAAATCCATGCTAATTCTTGAAGAAATGCGCTTTCGCAAATAATCCACCGTTTCCTTAATAACGGGCCCATATTCCACTTCTCCCAAAACCGGTTCAGATCCAATTTTCGAGAAGCGTTCCGTAATTAATTCCAAGCGCTTTATATCGATGTTAATTTCATTCAACACCTCTTCAGTAAGTTCGCCATTGTTCATTTTTATGAGCTCCATCCAAGCGCCTAGAGAAGAAATTGGAGTTCCCAACTGATGCGCTGTTTCCTTACTCATCCCAACCCATACCTGGTTCTGCTCAGAGCTTCTAGAATAATTAAATGCCAAATAGCTCAAAAGCAAGAAGATGCCAATTACCGTTAGCTGTACGTATGGATAGAGTTTTAATTTATTATACAGGATCGAGTTGGTGTAATACACAATGATCTTCTGATTCTCGAACAAGCCCGCTTGAATTGGCTCGTTTTCATAGGCCATTTCTTCAATTGAAGCCCTCAAGTACATCGGATCGTTTTCCAATAAAGAATCCAAGTTTCGTTGAGCAATGATGGTTCCATCCTCGAGCGTAACAATTACAGGAATGGTATTATTGGCCATTATAACGGATAACTGAAACGACACGTCTACTTCATCTTCTATGTCTGTGGTTGCGGCCAAGCGAGTCGCCTCCGCCCAAAGCTGCACCTTCGAAATTTCCTCTTTCTTAAGCTTCTCCACTAGATTATCGGTATACCAAAGGGAAATCCCCACAATGAGCGACGCAGTTAAGAGCAACAAGGTCTTAACCATTCGCTTTAGTTGATAATCATTCATTCGAAACATAATTTTTTATCCTGAATTTAACCTTTATTTCAAATTCATCAGAATGTGCAAAATAGCGGAATTATTGGCACATACGCCACTATTGAACCGATCTAACAACGCTTTTTGCATTCAGCTTCCGGCTTTGTCATATAAATTCAAACGATGGAAAGCACTTTCTTATATTGCTTCAATGTGCATTTTATTTAGAACCGCTCTCCTTTCACTTTTTTTAACTTGTTTTGAGGAAAGATTTTGAGATGATTTTAAACACGCACATCAACGGTACATCGGTTAAGTTTGACACGTCTGTTTTTCATGATTTATCTTTGGGTGTAAACCCGGATGAAAACCATGTTAGCGCCTATTTCATCCCCCCTCCTACTTTTGAGCCTTTTAGGGCCGGAAGCTTCGTGGGCTCTGTGCTTGATGGCGGGGCTTGCAATTGCTACAACATTACTTTTAACGCCCATGGCAACGGAACCCATACCGAATGCGTAGGTCACATAAGCAAAGAACCGTACACCATCAATGCGCAATTAATCAATCATTTTTGCGTGGCCAAGCTTATTTCTGCTGCGCCCATACAACAAGAAAACGGTGATTTTTTACTTGGTTTGGAAGTATTGAATGGTCATGACCTTGTGGAAGTTGAAGCCTTGGTTCTTCGAACGTTGCCAAATGTGAAGAGCAAAATAAATAGGCACTATTCCGGAACAAATCCTTGTTACCTAAGCCCAGAATTAACCACTAAGCTTGCTGATTTGAAGATAACACACCTCATCATTGATTTACCTTCGGTAGACCGAGAAGAGGATGGTGGAGCCCTGCTGGCACATCACGCATTTTGGAATTACCCAAATAAAACGCGCCAAAACGCAACTATAACGGAATTGGCTTTTGTACCAGATGCAGCTGAAGATGGTTTGTACATCCTGAACCTGCAAATTGCACCTTTCGATTCGGATGCAAGCCCCAGTAAGCCCTTTCTCTATCCCATCAACGCTTAATTCGAAACCATTAAAGAACAAGTTCTATATCTGCTTAGCTCATTAACACAGGTGTTTGTCAATGCCCTGAGAACTAAGCCTTTGCAAGCTGAAACCATGGTTGTTGTAAAACGCGATGAGATTGGTGACGTTATTTACGCCCTTCATTGCTTTGATGCCTTACGCACTCAATTTCCAAATGCTCAGATTTGGATTTATTGCAAATCCATGAACGTTGAATTACTGGAAAATTGCCGTGTTTTTGACCACATCGTTTTGAGCAGTTCGGAACTGCCATCTCGTTGCGATATTTGGTTGGAAATGCGCGGAGATTATTCCACACTTTGGCGAGCACTTTTTTCTGGTTGCAGTTATTTTTTAGATCGAGGTACCATTCGGTTGAAACAAAAACTCAGTGGTGGACAGGCGCACGAAAAACACACGAATTGGGAAATAATTCGGCCCTTGCTATCTAAGGAGACCTTGGTATCATTTCCCACAATTCGTGGCTCTCAAGAGGTTGAACTTGCGGTTGACAAAAAACTCACATCCAATCATATAAAACAATTTGTTGTTGTTCACGTTGGCGCTCGCGACGCCTCTCGCCGATGGCCGACTGAACGATATGCCGAAGTGATTGACTTCTTGTCAAATAATTTTCAACGAACTACCATCCTAGTTGGGCATGGTGCCGATGCAGAAAGTGGATCCAAGGTAATGCATCGTGTTTTAACCCAAAATACCCATAATTGGATTGGCGAAACCAGCTTGCTCGAACTCAACGAGTTAATGAAACGAGCCGATCTTTTTATTGGCAACGAAAGTGGGCCATTGCACTTTGCCGTTATCAATAAAACGCCGCTCATTGCTTTGTTTGGACCCGGCGTAAAGGATGTTTTCTACCCCTTTTATCCCAACCAAGTGGTTCTTCACCACTTTAAAGAAAAAGGGCATAAATCGCAAACAGAGGCCAATTCAACCATTCTTTTGATACAAGTGCTAGATGTACAAAATGAGATTGACTCATTGTTGAAAAAAACGCCGTAGCAGCTCACTCCTTGGCCAAAATCGTTGCCAATTTTTCGTGATACACTTTGTTGTAATTCATGCTTCCATGCGCTTGGTGCTTAAGCGGGTACAAGGTTGAATTTTTTGCAGCAATTTTATGTAAGCGCTCGGATGAATTAAATGGAATGAGCGGATCTTCCGTTCCATGAAAAATGTGGATTGGACATGAAACATCATCGATAATATCCGGTGTATCAAACTTGTATCGAAGCATAGAGGTTGGAAGAAAGGGATATAAGTTGCGCATTAAGTCGGTTAGGCTAAAATAGGGCGACTGTAAAATCAACAACTTTGGCTTGTTTACCGCGGCCATCTTAGTAGCAACATAGGTTCCTACAGAATATCCAATTACCACGATGTCTTCTTCATTGTATCGGTCTTTAATGTAGTTGTACGCCAATTGAGCATCGGAAGTAAACTGTTCTTCACTCTTAATTTTACCCGTACTTTTCCCATAACCGCGATAATCCAAAATGAAAATATCGTAGTTGTGTTTGGTGTAAAACTTAGCAATATCGCCCCAAGTATTAACGGCGTTCACATTGCCGTGTAAATACAGAACAACGCCCGTTGGTTCTTCATTCACAAAGCGCAAGCCGTGCAAGACCTCGCCATCCGAGGTTTTAAGCTTTGCTTCAATGTACGGCTCTTTGAACATGAATTCATAGTCTTTATCCAACGAAACCGGATGAAAAATCATAACTTCTTGATTGAAAAACAAAAGGCCCAAACCTATTATAATCAGGCTCAAGAACGCCAGAAGAATTCGTATCACATACTTTCCTGAGTTTTTCATTTCCAGTTCCTTTTAATAAAATTTATTTGACGCACTAATTGAAACAATGAAACGGAAGAAATGTTGGCATTGTGATACATCGCCTTGTATTTATGATTCAGAAGCTTAATTGTTTCCAATTTAATCCCGCTTTTGTTGGACAAAATGGTCGCAAAGCGCTCATCCAGTACATTTATTGGAATGCCGTATCGGGTGCGTACATCGTTTAAAAAGGCATTCATTTTCAATTCAGCCATTTTTTTATGATTTGGATGCAGCCAATATAAACGAGCAATGGTTTGCGAAAAACTTACCGAAGCATTAACAGGCGGCACATATACCTCTATGACCATTCTCTTCCTTTTAATCGCAACCAGAATGAAAAGAACAATACCAATAAGGAGTATGAGAAAGGCCGATTTTAAGGCGCGGTTGGCAAAGATTTGTTCGAAGGGTGATCTGCCAACTTCTCCTTCCTCATCCGAATTGTTGCCCTTGGATATAACCTTTGACACGAAACGAAGCTCATCCCAGTAAATCGAATTAAATTCCAACGATTCAAAACAAGCTTTTGCGTACGTGTATTGCTCTTCCTGTTTTATTGAAAAATTAGTAAAAGCTAAAGGTAGCGAATGAAGAAAGAGATAGCCTGAATCCAGTTTGACGCGAATGTAGTTTGGTTTACAGTGCAGCGTTTCACCTAAGATTTGGGCTTCAAACCGATGGGTATCGCATTGCAATAAGTCGGTATTAAAACTTCTATTAGGCAGCCAACTTTCTGCAAAACGCAGAGGTTCTAATCGAAAAGTATCCGTATTGCTGTTTAGGGTAAAGAGGATGGTGTCTTGGTCTTCAAGTACAAATTGGCCGAGATTTGGATCTTTAGAACAATCTTTGTAAAAGGGATCTTTCAAGAGTTGAGCTGCAAATTGAGAACCAAAGTTTTCGGCCGAAATAAAGGCTGTGTTACCTTGCTTAACAAAGTTTAACACGGCGGCAGTTTGAAGAGAATCGGGTTGAAACTTGCGCTTTACAAATACGTATAAGGCGTTGGATCCGGAATCAACTTCAACTTCGTGAAACGATTTGGTGAGCCGATGAAAGCTGTCTTTATTTACTTGGTGCTTAATCAAATCAATCAGCACATCCACATCATAGGGTTTTTTATTTGATTCGTACGAATATGTTGGAAACCAAAAGGACTTGTTATTGGGCGTAGTTCGAAAAATGAAATACAACAAGACTCCAATCAACACCACGAAAAAAACACTTACAACACCGATCGTTTTATTCATCTTTTCGGTTCGTTTTTATGTGTAACAAATGCTCAAACCATTGATCTACTTGGTTGTATCTTTTCTGGCTAAGCTGCTGATTTCCATACCAATAGTATTCATAAATTCGAGTTATTTTTTGGATGGTGGGATACTCAATGTGGTCCGACAATTCGATTAAGTATTCTGAATTTGTTTTGTATTTATGCCAGGTAATTAAACCCTCACGTTCAAAAGACTCGAGCATGAGCAGGTATTTGTACCGCAAAGCCTGGTTGTATTTATCGGCTTCCAAAAGGAGTTCAAGCTCCGACTTCAGTTCTTCTCGATCGAGTTCATCTGGGTTTTCGCGTTCATATTTTACTCCAAGATCTCCAAAATTCTTCTTTCGAGTAAACACATCCCGATCTACAAAATAAATGATCATTACAATGAGCAGCAATACGATTACCACGTAGAGAATTGTTTTAACTAAGGGGGAAGTTTCGGTTACTCTTTGTTGACGTTCAGCAGCCCGTTCAAACTCGCGTTCAAATTCCTCCTGAGAGCGTTGTTCTCGGTACTTCGTGTTGCTATCGGTCGAAACGTCAGCGTCTTCCTCCTCTTTCAGCTTTGCATCTTTTCGCTCTTCCGGGGCTATGTAATCTAAAGGCTTTGTTAATTCTTCCCATTTTTGATCATCAAAGTCGCTTGAAAACCCGAATGGAATCCATGCGCTAAGTATTACTAAGGATAGCAATGTTCTTCGAAATGGAGAACTGAAAATCGAATGGGCTCTATGCATGATCCAACGGGATTAATGAATGTTCGATTAAATCTGTTCTGAGTTTATCTGCACTGCGTTTTTCGAAAAGCGAACACGCAAAAAGGTGAACCGAATGAATGTATAAGGGGCTTAACAAGAGAATTAATCCAAAATAGCTAAAGAGGTTGGCACCAATGGCCAGGGCCTGCTTCTTACTGGAATTAACTGGGATGTAATCCAAAACGGATGTAGTAAAAAACCCGATTAAGTAAGAAGATGCAATGAAATAGATGAATACGGTGGTGACGAGCAACAAAATCCAAAGCCCACCGATGGGCCCAACGTTAAGCAAAACCTCTGCAAATTTATTTTTTTTCTGTTTTGAATTGGCCACTTTGGACAACAAAAAAGTCGTCATACCGAACAAAAACAGTACAACTAAAAACAAGCGAAAGAGGTTGAAAATGCTGTAAGAAACCGGCATAAACATTGATAGTGAAGCACCAAAGGCTAAAAGAAGAAGAACCAGAAAATGGCCAAAGTTCAATTTGATTTTATCGCTAATGAGCCGTTTAAAGCTTTGAACTGAAAAAACAGCTACTACCAGAGCAAATACCGCAGAAATGCTGGCAGCAAATCCCCATGGATTTAGCTGGCCGCCCTGGCTAACAATCGAACTCATTTCGGGGTTGGTCTTAAACACGTCCTTCGAAACCGTTTCGATCAAAAAATTGAAGAAAGGGTTGGCCAAGTTCACA
>JBLHHI010000035.1:0-27313 GCA_047614125.1 Bacteroidia bacterium
TTAAGTTGCCATGTAATGTCGTAAATCTCCAACTCCCCTTTCATTAATGCGTTGCCCAACTTTCTAGGTTCAACTCGAATTCGATATATTTTACGAAAGGAGCTGTCGTAGTATGAACCGAGAAATTTGAATTTGTAAAACAGAAAGGTTGAATTGTGAAAGGGAGAAACTAGGGCATTTTGACTTGCCGATTTTAAGTAGAAGATGTTGGAATACAGGTCTACATCTCCTTCGGTGCTTGAGGTATAGATTAAGTTGCTTTGATCGCCCAGCTTCTTTACCGCTTCTCGTTCTTCTTTTATTTTATCGGGTTGCTCAAAGTGTCGGGTAATTCGTGCTTCGAACATGTTTAAGTTTGGAATCGAATCGAATGCATCCGTTTCAACTTCAAACGCCGCATCGCCCAATCGTTCTTCCTCCTCGTCGTTTTTATTTTTCTTTCCTTTTTTTTCGTTGGATGTTATTTCTTCAACCGATTTAATGTAGAGCTGGCATTTCATCGTTTGATAGCTCCGTTGCCAATCGTTTTTATGTTGCACAACACTGTCGATGATGCGATAGGATGGGTCTTTTTTCTGCCGCTTGATGTTCACTGTATTCAGCTGATTATCTTCGTATTCCAGCCAAATGTTGCGGACTTCGTCGTCCTCCATAATTACTTCAATCGAAGTAGTACTAAATCCAATGGACGAGAAAACAAGTTGATTTAATCCAATTTCAAGTCGCAGTTCATATTGCCCATCGGAGTTGGTAACACCACCCAAACCAGAGTTTCTCACTCTTATTTCAACATCTTCTAAGGGGTTGTTTAATTCGTCGTAAACATACCCTCGAAGCATAAAAAAATCTTGTGCTTGAACGGTAAATCCAAAAAGGCAAAGAAAGGTGCACAAGTAAAGTTTTGTCATGTTCACATTAGAAACGAATGAATGCAAGATTTGTTACGGTTCTTGAAGAGCCAAAATTTTTCGTTGAATTTCTGGTAAATCGCGATTGCGGTGTTTTTGATAAAGATGTAAGACTCGCTAACGCAAAAGCCATTCAATTACGAATGTACAGCACTCCGTCGTTGTCGGTTACCACATATCTTTTTAACGGATAGGTGGAAGGACTTTCTAGAACATTGCCATCAAAACTAAACTTGCTCTTACAACACTCGCTGTAAGCGCCTTGGCTGTAGGTTCCACATTTTAGTTGGATGTTTTGAGAATCTATTTGAATTACCGAACAGGTTAAATCCGATAAATAGGTACACGTTCGTTCCAATGCGTAATATGTATCATCAAATCCATGCACCAAAAATATGCCTCTGCTTCCTCCATTAATTAATGCATAACCTCCCAAATTTTGCAGGTGGAAATACAATGGGAGTTGGGTGTTTATGGTAATGTTAACTGGAACATCCGGGATAAAAGCACCTCCGCCCCCGGTGTTATCGTTGCACGAGCCAAGGCCTAAAAAAGCCAACATACAGAAACAGATAAACTTATTCATAAGCGTAAAATCCTCGTTTCGTTTTTCTTCCATGATGCCCGGCGTCTACCTTTTGTTTTTGGATTCGACTCGGTCTAAACTTTGCGTTTTGATAAAACAAGTTGTACATCGATTCGGTTACCGAAAAGTTTGTTTCTACCCCAATTAAGTCCATGAGTTGAAACGGCCCCATTTTAAAACCGCTGGCACGAACTAAGTCATCAATAACTTCATGGCTGGCCACTCCTTCTTCCAATATTTGAAGGCTTTCTACATAGAAGTGACGTGCAACTCGGTTCACAATAAAACCAGGTGAATCTTTAGCCACGATGGGCGTTTTTCCTAAGCCGTTTATAAAGTCAACGCTCTTTTGAACAACTTCTTTGCTGGTGTGTGCTCCTTCTATCACTTCCACCAACTTCATAATATGAGCCGGATTAAAAAAGTGGATGCCAACCAAATGAGAAGGGTTGGGTAAGGCTGCAGCAATTTGTGTAATGGGTATGGAGGAAGTATTGGTAGCAAGAATGCAGTTTTGGTCGTTAACTTCAGCAAGCTTGCTGAAAATATCGAGCTTTACATCCAATCGTTCTACTACGGCTTCTATGATCAAATCTGCCTTTACATCGCTTATGTTAAGCGTTTTATGAATGTTTAATAGGCAGTTCGCTTTGGCTTCATTGGTTAGCTTGCCAAGGCTAATTCCTTTTTCAAGGTTTTTGGATATAATCGAAACGGCCCGATCAATGGCTTCTTCCTGAAGGTCGAATAATAGAACGCTGTGCCCGGCCAAACCACATACTTGAGCAATGCCCAAGCCCATTGTACCAGCTCCAATTATTCCAATTTTCATAAATCTTTATGTATGATACGGCAAATTACAACAACATATTTTGCATTGCGAAATATGTTTCCGCAAAATAACTAATCGGCTTGAGAGTCGATGTTGAAACGGATTGAAAAAACATGCGAATAGTTCATCACCGATGTTGATCCAACATTGGCCATGGCGTAGTCGATTACAAACTTATTTAAGTTAACACCCAAACCTATGTTGGGCTGCATGGTGTACGATTCATTTCCGTCTACATCTACAATTTGTTGAATGGTGCCAATGCCCCCTCGAACGAATACCACATCGGCATAGCCAAATTCGATTCCCATGTGTGGGTCAAAACTCAGCACGTCGGTTTGCAATAAAACATTTCGCTTTCCATCGGTATTGATGTCTACGTTTATTGCGGCATCCAAACTAAAGTCTTCGGTAAAGTTGAATTTCTTCCCGGCACCAATGAGCAGTTTTGGAAGGGTTATTTCGAGAGAGTTTTTGGGAATATCGTTTCCGGTTTGTTCAAACACATCTTTCTCGGCTTCGGTAAAGCTAAACTTCCAGGCATTGAAGGTAGAAGTAACATCGCGAGCCATAACCGCAAAGTGCCAATCGTTATCGGTTTTATATTGCAAACCCGCGTCAACACCAAAGCCCCAAGCCGTTGTAAACTGACCGGCCTTTCTATGAATGATCTTGGCGTTGCCACCAAAGCTCAAGCCTTCTTTTAAGGTTTTTTGTGCAAAGCTGAATAAGAAGCCGTAATCAACGGCAGAAAATTCGGTAACGCGCGAATAGTCTATTTGTCCGTTACGAATGAGGTCTATGGTATTTGGAATGCCATCCACTCCAAATCGAACAAATGAAAAGCCGAGTACGCTTTTATCTCCGTATTTAAAGGCCAATCCACCATAATCGTAGTTGGCAATGCCTGCAAAGTAGTTGGAGTGCATGTACGAAACTTGAATGTTGTTTTCGATGTGCACCAAGGAGGCTGGGTTCCAATAACCACCAGTTACATCATTGCTCGAAGAAATCACCGTGTTGGCCATACCAAAGGCTCGGGCCCCAACTCCAATGGATAGAAATTCGTTGGAGTATTTTGGTGTGCTTTGACCGAAGCTCGTGAGTGCAATGAGCGCACAGAACGCGGTTAATCCAAGACCTTTTATCTTTTTAAACATGTAATTCTCTTTGCAGTTTTTCAATTCGTTCCGGCATCTCCTTGCCCAATTCAACAAGTATATCCATTATCACGTTTTTTTGATGTTCATCTAACGGATCTATGCCCATTTTAGTGCATATTTTACCTAAGGCAAACACAACATTTTCTGGGTTATCGTATTTCTGAAGATATTTAACCTCCATAAAACGGTCGAAACCCAAATTAAACTGCTCAAAGCTATTGAAATTTTGTCTCGCTAAGAAGCTATGTACCACGGCACTATCTACCATTTCAAAATCGGTGTACAGTTGAGTAGCCAGATTTTTATGATCGCGGAGCAGGAAATGATCCATGGCCAATTCGGAAAGTATGTGTGCAATGAACCAATCGCGTTTAAAGGCAACGTGTTGTCCGCGTATGTGATCGGTAACGAGGTCCATCATTTCGTGGAAGCCTGTCCAAGCGTGAAAGATCTTATCGGAATTTACGTGTTTGATGCAGCCGTTTAAGAGTTGTTGCTCATTTTCTGGTAGCTCAGCCATGGTGATGTTTAGGTTGAGCTTGGTTCCGCGTACAAAGTTTCGAACGATGTCGGGGAAGATTAATCCATAATTGAATAAGGGGTTGTTGGGTTTCGAATCAAAGAAGTAGTGAGATAAGAAGTTCATAGTACGTACAAGAGTTCAGCGTTATCATTGTTTGAATCGCTCGCTAGTACAAAGGTACAATTTCAAGCTTTAACCAAATCGTTACTATCCGTAGTCTGAAGACAGGCTTGCGCAACAGGGACTACGGATGGGAAACCAAATCCTTAGTCACGGCCGCACAGTCAACCCGACAGACTCAGGAAAGTTAAGTAGCAACCTGAGTTCGATTCATATTTTGAATTTTAAAAGATTAATCGAACTCAGGTTAGCAGGATGTAAAGTCTGAAATTAAATGCTTTGAATAACCCCGTGCTTCAGCTCGGGGGATGAAAGGGCGAATTCAAAAATGCAACCCTAATTACCGCAATAGCATAAGTTTTCCCCTAAATTCAAACAACAAAGAAGAAAAATAAATAATTTGCGTTTGTAATAGAAAACAAATGCAAATGAAGAAATCATTTCTACTCATCTTAGCTGGGATTTTTAGCCTAAGTGTGTTGGCACAAGAAACCATTCCCGTTGATGAAACTACCGGTTTAGCGCAGTACAAAGAAGTTAAGGACGTTCCCGAACTAACCCCGGCAGAGCTGTACACTAGAGGATTAGCGTGGGTACATAAGTATTATAAAAACCCAAATGGTGTGCTTACCAAACAAGACAAAGACAACAATGAGATTACTGGAACTGCGAGGTTTAAGCTATCCACCACCGACAAAAAAGGAAATGTAAATCCCAACGCCGGTTTTGTGAGTTACAACTTTACCCTTCAATATAAAGATGGAAAGTATCGGTATGTCCTCGATGGAATTCGTTGGGAGCGTCCTTCGTACTATGATGTGAGTAAGTGGTCGGATCCGGACCAATCGGATTATGAGCTCGAAACCTTTACTGGATACATAAAACAAACCATTGCCTACTTCGATGAGATGACGGAAAACCTTGAAAACTATATGCGTATTGGTGAGCCGGTAAAGAACGATGACTGGTAAACGAAAAGGGTTGGTAAAAAGGCAAAACTAGAAGCATGTTGAGCTAAACTCAACAATGTTATGCGCTTAAAGGCAATAACTTGATTACGCCCTCCAGTAATACTTACAAGTTTTGCAACGCATTAAGATGTTGCGAAACCAAGTTGTGGGCATTCCAACACCAACCAATATTTTCTCAATCTTGTTCAGTACCTTACTTCCGGTTACTGGCTTGATTTCAAATTTGTGGTGGTGGCAATTTGGGCATGCTAAATTAGTCATCGTTGTTATTTATGTATTTCCTTGTAAAGATAAGAAGAATAACAGGTATAAAGTTTGTCGTAAAAATCATTTGACATTCTGATTACAAGATTGACGTTCAGTGGGCTGAGAAGTGTTACCCCAAGTATAATTTACCTCGTTTTAATTAGACAAACCACGTTTCGGTTTGAGAAAGTCTCTGTTTGAATATCTGAAAGTATTAAAAACGTAGATAGTTAAAATTCCGCATCCAAAGCAAAACTTATTTCCTTCATCTGGGTTATGCTAAACACGATTTAACATTTCCAACCACGCCGAAAGTTGATTTGGAACAAGTCATCTCGAGACTGCAAAGGATTTTCATCTATTTTAGCCGTTGAAAGAAAATTTAGAAAACGAAAAGAATGAACACCGTTTGGTTTGGAGAATATTTTGACGATGGAAAGTCTGAAGCGCCCTTTGAGCGCTTGATGAACTTGTTCCGCGAACTCCTTACCTACACCAGCGGTGATGTAGCAGAAGGCCTCGAATGGCTTACAGATCTGGATAAAGAATACAAACTCACCGATGACGAATACAGCATCGGTGATTTTATTGCCGAATTGCGAGAGAAAGGTTTCATCCAAGAAGGTGAACAATCGGATTCATTTAAGATCACGGCAAAGATGGAGCAACGCATCCGCAAAGGAGCATTGGATGAGATTTTTGGCAAGTTGAAGAAATCAAAGCTTGGAAACCACCGATCCAACAAAACCGGTAAAGGAGATGAAACACAATCGGAATTGCGTTCGTACCTCTTCGGAGATTCATTAGACAAGATTGATGTTTCTGAAAGTATGAAACAAGCCATGATCCGCAATGCCAGCGATCAATTCTTGATGAACGATGATGATCTACTTGTTCATCAAACCGAGCTTCATACACAAACCAGCACCGTGCTAATGATCGACATCAGTCACAGTATGATCCTCTACGGTGAAGATCGGATTACACCTGCCAAAAAAGTGGCCATGGCCTTATCGGAATACATCAAACAGAAATATCCAAAAGACACGCTTAACCTCTTGGTATTCGGCAACGATGCTTGGGAAATTCAGGTGAAAGATCTTCCCTACTTGAAAGTGGGTCCCTTCCACACAAATACCGTTGCTGGTTTAAAACTTGCTCAAGACATCCTTCGAAAACAGAAGAACACCAACAAGCAAATCATTATGATTACCGACGGCAAACCGAGTTGCTTAAAAGAAGGTGCAACCTATTATAAAAACAGCTTTGGCCTGGATCGAAAAATAGTGAATAAGACTTTAAACGAAGCGGCGAGCTGTCGGCGTCAGCGCATTGCTGTAACTACGTTTATGATTGCCAAGGATCCATACTTAGAGCAATTTATAGCTGATTTTACTGAAACCGCTAACGGAAAAGCCTATTACAGCGGACTTAACAACTTGGGCGAATTTGTAATCCACGACTACGCAAACAACAAACGCAAAAAGCTCTAAATGAGCACGATGAACTTCGAAATATGAAATTAACCAACATCAAAACACTCGGCGAATTAAAAAAAGCCAACTATAAAAATCAGCCGATTCACGATGAGCTTCGAACCAATTTGATTGAGAAGCTCCGAAAAAAGGAAATAGTCTTTCCAGGGGTTTGGGGATATGAATCAACGGTAATTCCGGCATTAGAAACCGCAATTTTAAGTAAGCACACCATTAACTTATTGGGTTTACGTGGTCAGGCTAAAACCCGTTTGGCTCGGCTAATGGTGGGTTTATTGGATGAGTATATTCCAGTGATTGAGGGCAGCGAATTAAACGATCATCCCTTTCATCCGATCAGTTCGTATGGAAAGAGACTCATAGCCGAAAAAGGCGATGAAACGCCTATTGCTTGGTTGCACCGAGACGAACGCTACATCGAAAAGTTGGCCACTCCAGATGTTTCCATTGCCGACTTAATTGGCGACATCGACCCCATTAAGGCCATCAACGAAAAGCTGCAATACAACGACGAGCGCGTAATTCACTACGGCATTATACCGCGTGCTAACCGCTGCATCTTCGTGATGAACGAGATACCCGATCTTCAGCCCAGAATTCAAGTGGCCTTGTTTAACATCTTACAAGAAGGCGATGTGCAAATTAGAGGGTTTAATTTCCGAATCCACCCAGATACCCAGTTTGTATTTACTGCCAACCCCGAAGATTACACCAATCGGGGAAGCATTGTTACCCCATTAAAAGATCGGATTGGAAGTCAGATATTAACCCACTATCCCAAAGATTTACAAACGGCTAAAAAAATTACGAAACAAGAAATCAATACCTCGAGCGCTCAGCTTGAAAGCGTAATTGTACCGGAATTACTGCACGACGTGTTGGAAGAGCTCGTATTTGAGGCACGCGCCAACGAATTTGTGGATCAGAAAAGTGGAGTTTCGGCCCGATTGAGCATTTCTGCGTATGAAAACTTAATCAGTACTGCAGAACGCAGAGCCATACTTTCGGGCGATAAAAGCACTCGGGTGCGCATTTCCGACATTCCAGGCATCATACCGGGCATTACTGGTAAGGTGGAAATGGTGTACGAAGGCGAAGTTGAAGGTCCATACAACGTAGCGCTTATTCTTATTGGAAAGGCCATTCGAAGTCAGTTCGTAGAATACTTTCCGGCGCCCGATTCATTTAAGAAGGATGAAAAAAATCCGTATGCACCCATCTTGCAATGGTTTGAAAATGGCCATTCATTGAGTTATCGATTCGACTTATCTGATCGAAAATATGCGGCAAAGCTCAATGACGTCGAAGGGCTGGCCAATTTGGTAGATCAATTCGTTCCAGATGCCGGAAACATGGACAAGTACTTGTGGATGGAATTTGTGCTCTTTGGCTTAGCAGAATATTCCAAACTAGGCCGCAAGTTCTTAGATGAAGAAACACGGTTTAGCGATTTGATTGGAAGTTATTTGGGGTGAGATTTAAAAGGCAAATGTGATTCATTATTGCTTCAAAATATTGCGTTTGATTTAAGCAGTACCTGAATACGCCTTTGTTCTAGTATTTTGATGTAAAAGTGAAAAACCCTATGAGTTTATTTACCTATTTTTGCATGAATCAAAATCTGAAAAAATGAAATTAATCCTCTACACAACGATATTGTTGTTTTCGTATATTGCTTCATCGTGCGACGGTATCACATTTTCTGATACCAATTCAAATGGAGGCTCAACAACACCTCCTTGTGAAACAAATAACACAGGCCAAATGTGTTTTCAGAACAATCGCGATAAAGACATTCGTGTTGAAATTGATGGAGTTAGCGAGGGTAGAATAAGTCCGAATGAAATAGTTTGTTTTGACCTTGCGCCTAGCAGTTACCACTTTAAGGTTGAGAAGACAGAAATATTTGTTTTCGGTCGTGTGATGTTTGATGGCGACGTGCAAATAGATCAATGTTCCGAGGACATTAAGGAGTTTGATTGAAGTATTGGAGATTACAAGGACTTGAAGGCATTGTTCTTTTTGCATTTTGTTCTTCCATCGACAAGGGGCATTTTTTATAAATCGTCAACCACACGATTTTATAAAGATTCAGCATTTTTCTAATTCTGATGAAACGACTTCATAAGCCATTTACGGTAGGGAGATTTACATTCACAATTGGCCAAAAGGTTTTTACGGATGTTACCCGCAAGGTGTTATTTTTATTGATAGCACATCAATGACCGAGGTGTCATTTATTGGTGAGTGAGACAAGAACCGTGGTATTGGAGGTGTTTTAGTAATAAAAATTGCTCAAACTTAGCACCGTTTTACTCATATCTTAAGTCTCAATACTTGATACTCACTACTCATATCTCTTAAATTACGTACTTTCGACTTTGAATTTCAACACCCCTCCATGCACACATCCAATATCCAATATAAATACGTCGACAATCTTTGGGATGCAAACAAAGCCAGTTCCTTAAAAGATGATCAAGTTGCCCTCTTTCTCTACCGTTCCAACCTCTTAGGCGCCGATTTGCGCATCACCAATTATGGCGGTGGCAATACCAGTTGTAAAACCGTAGAATTGGATCCACTTAACAACGAGGAAGTAGAAGTAATGTGGATTAAAGGTTCCGGGGGCGATTTGGGAACCTTGGATCGGAAAGGAATTGCCGGTTTGTTTACACAAAAGCTTCACGCATTGAAAACCGTTTATGCAGGTTTGGATGATGAAGACCGCATGGTTGGATTGTTTAATCACTGTATCTTCGATCTGGAAAGCAAAGCGCCTTCCATCGATACACCCTTACACGGATTGCTGCCCTTTGCACACATCGACCACCTGCACCCGGATGCCCTTATTGCCGTTGCTGCTGCAAAAGATAGCCAGCAGGTTACCAAAGATATATGGGGCAACACGATGGGCTGGGTTCCATGGCAACGACCGGGCTTCGATTTAGGTCTTCAATTGGAAAAGTGTTTGGCAGATAATCCACAAATAAGAGGTATTGTTTTGGGAAGCCATGGGCTGTTTACCTGGGGAAATACCTCGCATGAATGTTACCTTAACAGCATGGAAGTCATTGAGATGGCTTCGCTGTATATTGAAAAGAAGGTTAAAGAAAAGGGTTCGGTTTTTGGTGGACCAAAGGTAGCTTCATTGTCCGAAGAGCTTCGAATCGAAAAAGCCACGGAAATCATGCCTGTTTTACGTGGATTAAGTTCCTCAGAACGAAGCATGGTCGGTCATTTTACGGATGCTCCAATCGTACTTGATTTCATTAACAGCCACGACTTATCCCGCCTAGCACCCATGGGAACTTCCTGCCCAGATCATTTTTTGAGAACGAAAATTCAACCGCTAATACTTACGCTCGATAAGGATTTAAATTCTCTCGACGACGTAAAACAAAAGATAGAACCCCTTTTTAATGCGTACCGAGCTGAATATCAGGCATATTACAACACATACAAGAAAAACAGCAGTCCGGCCATGCGCGATCCGAACCCGGTGATAATTCTCTGGCCAGGGGTTGGTATGTTCAGCTTTGCAAAAAACAAACAAACCGCTCGGGTTGCCAGCGAGTTTTACACCAATGCCATCAACGTAATGCGAGGTGCAGAGGCCCTGACCGGGTATACTTCACTCCCAAGACAAGAGGCCTTCGAAATCGAGTATTGGTTGTTGGAAGAAGCCAAGTTGCAGCGCATGCCCAAAGAACAAAGCTTAACGGGCAAGGTTGCATTAATTACAGGAGCCGGTGGAGGCATTGGCAAGGCCATAGCGCAAAAGTTGGTTTCGGAAGGTGCGCATATTGTCCTTACCGATATTGTTGAAGAAAGGTTGATGGAGGTTAATTCCGGTTTCAAGTCGGATGTTTCAACATATGTTGTTTGTGATGCAACCAAGGCCTCGTCTATTTCTAAGGCTATTGAAAAAACTTGCCAGACTTTTGGAGGTATTGATATAGTGGTGCACAGCGCCGGACTAGCGGTTTCCAAACCCTTGGAAAAAACAACCGAAGAAGACTGGAACTTGATGCAAGATGTATTGGTAAAAGCTCAATTTGAGTTGGCAAAACAAGCGGCTGGCATTATGCGAAAGCAGGACCAGGGCGGTGATTTTATATCCATTGCGAGCAAGAATGGCTTAGTTTCCGGCCCAAATAACGTGGCCTACGGCACGGCTAAGGCAGCACAGCAACACATGAGTAGGCTGCTAGCTGCAGAGCTTGGAAAGGATAAAATACGTGTAAATGTTGTAAACCCAGATGCAGTGATTGTTGGCAGTAAGATTTGGGAAGGCGAGTGGGCAGAAGGCCGGGCGAAAGCCTATGGCGTTTCGGTGGAAGAATTGCCGGCATTTTATGCCAAACGTAACTTATTGAATGAAATCATCTACCCAGAAGATGTTGCCAATGCAGTTTTTGCCTTGGTGGGCATGTTAAAAAAATCCACCGGAAACATGATTAATGTGGATGGAGGAGTGGCAGGAGCGTTTGTACGGTAATGTTCCTTACTTTGGAAAGGTCCAAAGTAACAAACACCATTCGTCAGGAGAAAGCTTCTAGAATGCTCATAGACCTGAAGGGCCTTTCAGCCCAAACCCGAATTTACTTTTTTTCTTAGTCAAAAAAAGTAAACCTGCCTGACCGGTAGGCACGGCAAAAAAAGACAAGCTCAAACGATGCTGCCGGGTGCAAAGCCAACGCCGCCCCCGCCGTTTGACGTTGCCTGAGCACCTAGCATATCGCTCAATTCAAACTATCAATTTCCCATATCCCCTCAAAGAGGTGTTCTTCACCTCTTTCTAGTTCCAAATGCCAATTTATTATGCAGTTTGGTGGCGTTTATGAAAACTGTTTTATCGTACGGTACAAAAGTACTCGCTCGGCTGGAGCCAAACGAGTGCTTTTGCTTTTAACCTGAGTTCGATTCATATTTTGAATTCAGAACGCTTGTGAACAGTGAGTTTCGAGTAAAAATTGCGAAGACAGGGCGGGCCCTTTCGAGTAATTTTTACGATGAAAATCGCTTTTCACAAGTGTAAAGCGGACTTTTGTATATAAAACCCTATTAGCTTCGTTGAAAGCAGTCGGTTTATAAACATAAACCTTCCTGTTTTCGCCTTACTACTTGGGTTCTATACAAATCTGAATTTGAAAAGATTAATCGAACTCAGGTTTTTAGCCTTTACTTAGTGCAGAGCGCCCTCATTCTTTTCTCATACGAATTCAACAAAAGGTCGTTTGATGCGGCCAGTGCTAACGGACCCGCGAGCGAAATGGCAGAAGTAATTTGTAGAAAAATGTATGATCCGTGGAAGTTTTAATGTTGAAGACAGCACAAATAAAGCGGCTCGAGTTGCGGGGAAACCGGACTTTTGTTAAAATTCGAGAAAAAAGAATCTAGGCTTGATTTTTGGGTTCTTTTTGATCCAAGCAAAAAGAACATAAGAATTAAGTATGTTTGGTCATAATATTCAAAAATGCATTTTTAGAATAGCTCATTCCATTGAAAATACAAAAACAACAAATCCACGACATCAACCAACATCCCCTCAAAACCAACGGAATCAATACAACACCAATTCCAAAGCAACCAAAACCATAAAATCCACATCATACATTGAAGGCAATTGGCTTTTACAATAACTAAAAGTTAGGTTAAGCGGCAATGTGTTTTAATTCATGTGTCTATTTGGCTTGAGGCTCGATGAGATTGTGTCATTCATCAATATGACAATGAATTGTCAACAAAAAAAATAGTGAGATTTAGAAGCAACTTGAAACTTATATCATGAATAACCCAGCCTTAAAAATTTTACGAATTCTTTATTTTGTTGTTTTATTTCTGCTGATTCTCAGCATGAAACCCATTTCATCTCAGGAGAAAGATCCAAGTGATAAAGTGGAGATTGACTATAATTCAACCTTGGTTTTAGCTCAGTTTAAACCAAGCGTGTTATTTGATTTTAACGAAGATAGAAGCATAATTCTTACCGATAAAAATCAACAAAATCAGCTTGAAAAACTTGGTATTTTGAGTATTTATTCCTTAGATCAGCAAATATCTTCCTCCAAAAATTACAAACTATACAACGCTCCGGTTAAGCTCAATCTGGCATGGTCAATTGATGCGGCTCAAATCGTAGATGCACTCCAAGCTACCGACTTGTTCATATTTGTTGAGCTGGATCGATATTATGAAGCCGATGGCTCAAATTGTTATGTAATGCCCAACGACTCTTTGTTTTATAAACAATGGTCGTTTGCCTACAACAAAGGAACACAGTGGTGCAAAAATGCGGGCATTGAAATGGATCTAGCGTGGCTCATTGAAAAAGGAGATACATCTACCATTGTTTGCATCATCGATTCCGGCATCAAAACAGATCATGATGAGTTTAAAGGACGAATTTGGCAAAACCCCAAGGAAGTTGCAGGGAATGACATTGATGATGATGCAAATGGTTTAATTGATGACGTAAATGGATGGAATTATACGAACAACGACAACGATATTAGAGATGCCGAAGGACATGGAACTTCAATAGCGGGTATCATTGCCGCAAATGGCGACAATAAAACGGGTTTGGCTGGCATCAATTGGTATTGCAAGATTATGCCGTTAAAAGTTCTTAAAGGTAACCAAGCTTCCTATGCCAACATCAGCACTGCCATTTATTATGCAGTAGCCCACGAAGCCGATGTAATTAATATTTCCATCGGTGGGTCTTCTATGTCCAGCAGTCTTGAAGCTGCATGCAAGTACGCGAAAGCGTTAAAAGTTCCGGTGGTAGTTTCGATGGGGAACGAAAATACTTGGAGTCCAAAATATCCCGCGGCATACTCAAGCACCATTGCTGTTGGCGCAACAGATTGCAATAATTCAAGATCGAAATATGTGGGTTCAACAGGCAGTAATTATGGCGAACACATCGATATTGTTGCGCCCGGTTCGGCCATAATTAGTCTATCACACAGTTCAAATACCAACTATTCGAAATGGATTTACGGCACCTCTTTCGCCGCGCCTCATGTTGTTGGTGTGATATCATTAATGAAAGCGCTTAATGATTCCATCAGTTTCGATTCCATCAAAACATTGCTATTCTTAGGTGCGAGAGATACCATCGGCCCAAAATCAGAAGATTCAGTGGGTTGGGATCAATACTTTGGACATGGCGGTCTCAACGCGTTTAATACCTTGTCTTTGATGGCTACTGGAATTGATGTTCCCGTCAAAAGAAATATGAAAGTAGAATCATGCGAACAATATATTTCTCCCAGTGGTAAGCACACCTGGACAAGTTCAGGAAGCTATCTCGACACCATTAAAGGAAAAGTTGGCTGCGACACATTTGTTTTTGCCAATGTGGTGATCCACAAACCCAATGTGATTTTAGATACGGTTAAATCGTGCGGTCCGTTTACAAGCCCAAGTGGTCGTTATGTTTGGAAAACGAGCGGTGTATACCGCGACACCATTTTTATTCCCAATAAATGTGATAAAATTTGGTTGACGAATTTAATAGTGCATGACATCAATACTTCCACTATAAATGCTTTAGGATGTGATCTATACACCACTCCAAGTGGTAAATTCACCTATAACATTTCTGGTGTTTACCGTGACACTTTGAGGAATATTTATGGCTGTGATAGCATTCTAACTATTAACCTAAAAATCAATAAAAATGTAGAGTCATATGTCAAAATTACCGCTTGTAGGCAATATAAATCTCCGAGTGGACAGTTCATCTGGAATTATTCAGGGAAGTTTAAGGATGTTATTAAAACCAAACAGGGTTGCGATAGCACCATCAACATCCAGCTCACAATCGAGCAGTTAACAGCAAATATTGATTTTATATGGCCAAACCTTAAGGCGGATGTAGATCAAGCTAGTTATCAGTGGCTTAATTGTGACAAAGACTACGCACTAATTACAAGTGCTAATAATCAACTTTACAAACCTTTGGTTGATGGAGCATTTGCGGTAGAAGTGCAAAAATATAGTTGCGTAGACACCTCTTTATGTTACAATTTAACAACTTCTGGAACGGGAAATATTACTGAAAATCACATTCAATTATACCCAAACCCTACCACTGGTGAAATCTTCATCCAAAACCCCAACCAGATCAATTTTGTTAAGGCTCAAGTTAAAGACATACATGGAAAAGTTGTAATACACATGGATCTTTCAACCTCATCCGAAATAACTTTTAACTTATTGGGAGCCCCTGGTTATTACGTAGTTGAATTGTTTTCGGCAGATGGAGATGTGCATCGGTTTAAGGTGTTGAAGTGTGATTAATGTCCAGCAACATTTGGAAGGTGAGTATTGAGTATGTACATGGCGCTCTAGAGGTGACTGAAGGGTGTGTCAAAATTGATTATTGCGGTTGATTACAACACCCAATCACGACGGAATGGTCTAAATTTTTCAATTAGGCCAATTAATTCAGCCTAAACAGAATAACCACCAAAGCATTTTCTTTAAACCTGAGTTCTATTCATATTTTGAATTCAGAACGCTTGTGAACAGTCTGTTTCGAGTGAAAATTGTGAAGACAGGGCGGGCCCTTTCGAGTAATTTTTACGATGAAAATCGCTTTTCACAAGTGAAATGCGAACTTTTATATTAAAAACCCAATTAGCTTCGTTGAAAGCAGTCGGTTTATAACTATAAACCTTCCTGTTTTCGCCTTACTACTTGGCCTCTATCCAAATCTGAATTTGAAAAGATTAATCGAACTCAGGTTTGTAGCCTTTACTTAGTGCAGAGCGCCCTCATTCTTTTCTCATACGAATTCAACAAAAGGTCGTTTGATGCGGCCAGTGCTAACGGACCCGCGAGCGAATTGGCAGAAGTAATTTGTAGAAAAATGTACGATCCGTGGAAGTTTTAATGTTGAAGACAGCACAAATAAAGCGGCTCAGGTTGCGGGGAAACCGGACTTTTGTTAAAATTCGAGAAAAAAGAATCTAGGCTTCATTTTTGGGTTCTTTTTGATCCAAGCAAAAAGAACATAAGAATTAAGTATGTTTGGTCATAATATCCGAAAATGCATTTTTACAATAGCTCATTCCAATGAAAATACAAGAACAAAACATCCACGACATCAATCAACACGCCCTCAAAACCCATCAGGATGAATACAACTTCTTAACTGAAAAGCTTTCCAATCAGGGAATAAAGATAGACCACCTTTTACAAAATATTTCCAAATTTCAAGTGGCCATACCCAGCTGGGCCTTGGGTGCCGGCGGTACTCGATTTGGACGATTTTCATTTTCGGGCGAACCGGCAACACTCGAGCAGAAATTGGAAGATGTGGGACTCATCCATGCACTTACACAGAGTTCAGGAGCCGTATCGTTGCACATTCCATGGGATGTTCCGCAAGATTATCAAGCCATTAAGGAATTAGCACAGTCGTTGGACATTCAATTTGATGCCATGAATTCCAACACCTTTCAAGATCAAAAAGATGCCAAAGAGAGCTACAAATTGGGATCCTTAAGCAATACCAATAAAGCGGTCAGAGATCAGGCCATTGCCCACAACATAGAGGTGATTAAAATTGGAGATAAACTGGGTTCAAAAGCATTGACCGTTTGGTTAGCCGATGGATCGAGCCATCCAGGCCAGAACAATTTTCAAACCGCCTTGCAACACACACAATACTCGCTATCAGCCATTTACACGTCAATTCCCGCTGATTGGAAGATGCTGATTGAATACAAACCCTTCGAACCCAATTTCTATTCAACGGTTATTCAAGATTGGGGAACGGCACTAATGCTGGCCACCAACTGCGGTGAAAAAGCGCATGTGTTGGTCGACTTAGGTCACCACTTGCCCAATACCAACATCGAGCAAATCGTTTCAACGCTGATGTGGAAAGCAAGGTTAGGGGGCTTCCACTTTAACGACAGCAAGTATGGCGATGATGATTTAACGGTTGGAAGCATCAAGCCTTATGCTTTATTCCTGATTTTTAACGAGTTGGTTTACGGCATGAACAACAATCCACAAAACCCCGAGTTGTCATGGGTGATTGATGCCAGCCACAATGTGAAAGACCCCTTAGAAGATTTAATTCAATCGGTGGAAGCCACTACAGAAGCGTATGCGAAAGCATTGTTGGTAGATCAAGTTGCGTTGAAAACAGCCCAATTGGAAAACGATGTAGTGCTCTGCCAGGAGATAATGCAGAATGCTTTTCGAACCGATGTACGTCCGTTATTGGCGCAGTCGCGGTTGCAAAGTGGCGGTGCCATTAACCCAATCCAAGCTTACCGATCATTTGATGTTCGATCTACACTGATTTCTGAACGAGGGAAAAACTCCTTTGCCACCGGACTATAAATGGCAAAAAAAATAACGCTCATATTTGACGTTGGAAAGACCAATAAAAAGGTTTTTCTCTTTGATAATGCTTTCCAAGTACTTCATTCAGAATATGTTACAATTCCTGAGATTGTTGATGAAGATGGTTTTCCGACCGAAGATTTACACGCTTTGGTGGTTTGGATGAAGGAAGTATTGCATCGTTTTTTGAATGATCCGGCGTACGTTATTGAGGCCATCAACTTTTCGGCGTATGGGGCGAGTTTGGTGCATTTGGATGAAGATGGAAAGGTTCTTACGCCCATTTTCAATTATTTAAAACCCATTGATTCTGAAACAGCCGACTTGTTTTACGCCAAATACGGACCTCAGCATCAATTCTCCATCTCAACAGGCTCTGCACCGCAAGGAATGTTGCAATCGGGCATGCAGTTGTTTTGGTTGAAACATACCCAACCGGAAATCTTTCAAAGAGTTACGTACTCGCTTCATCTTCCCCAATATTTTAGCTATGTGCTAACCAAGATTCCTGTGAGTGATTACACCAGTATTGGATGTCATACTGCCCTCTGGGATTTTTCTAAAAACGATTATCATTCGTGGGTTTTCGAAACAGGAATTGACAAAATTTTGGCTCCGATCGTTCCAACGAATACTGTTAACAACTTGATAATCAAAAGACAAAGCATAAAAGTTGGGGTCGGCATCCACGACAGTTCGGCGGCCTTACATTCGTATTTTAAAATTGTCAAAAAACCCTTTGTCTTAGTTTCTACGGGAACCTGGAGTATTACAATGAATCCGTTTTTAGATCAAGTGCTGTCGAATCAAGATATTCAAAGTGGATGCATACAGTATCTCCAAATCAATGGCAAGCCAGTTCGATCTTCTAAGTTGCTGTTGGGCAAGGAATACGATTATCAAATTGAATATTTAATGACTTCTTTTCAAAAAACATTGGGAGAAATTCAGACTCTAAAATTCAACAGAGACGTATTTAAGCAGCTTTCTAATAACAAAAACAACGGTTATCGTTGGAAGTATTTAACCGTGGATGAGAAGCTTGCTCAGTCCAATATCAATTTACTTAATTTCGAAAAAGCCTATCACCAACTCATCATGGAATTAGTTGATTTTCAAGTCATTAACATACAAACGGCAATTGGTATGAACACCTCCATCAAAACGATTTATGTGGACGGTGGCTTTGCTGATAATGTGATTTTTATGAGCATGCTTTCCCTTTCATTGAATGAATTTGACGTCATTCCATCCTCATTGGCCCATGGGTCTGCGTTGGGAGCGGCGATGGTGTTGGAGGTTATACCCAAGAATTTTGAATATTAAATTTTGAATTGAGTTTCATTGAAATTTGACATTTTGGGGGATGCTCATTCAAGGCTGGCCTTTGCCCCTAAAGCGAAGTGCGAAACGCCCTCATTCGTTTTTCGTACGAATTCGACAAAAGGTTGTGTGTGGTAGGTATTGCTAAGAGAACCCGCAAGCGGAATGGAAGGAATAATTTGAAGGTTAGTTGATGTTCCGCGGTTGTTTTACACTTGAGAGAATAATTAATTCAAGCGGCTCGGGTTGCGTGGAAAACGGGCTTTTGGCAGAATTCAAGAAAAAAGAATGCAGGCTTGACTTTTCCCTGCCTGCGGCAGGCAGGTTTACTTCGTTTCTTTTTGTCAAGAAAAAGAAATGAAGAGGGGTTTGGGCTGAAAGGCCCAAGAATCCAGATTCAATGAATAGGCTAGAATTTTAAACGAATCAAAAAGAACCTCAGAATTCAGTATGTTTGGTAAAAAATAACCACATAGCAATAGAACTCAAAAGGTGGCACACAACTTCAACTCAAAATATCCATCCATCGAAGATTTGCGAGCCAAAGCCAAACGCCGCATCCCAAAATTTGCCTTTGAATACTTAGATGGCGGGTGCAACGAAGACGTAAACCTCCACCGAAATACCTCTGAAATACAAGAGATCACCCTCCGTCCCGAATACTTAAAATCCTTTATATCCTCCAGCTTAAAAACCAGTATACTCGGTTTAGAATACAATGCCCCTTTTGGCATTGCCCCAATTGGCTTGCAAGGATTAATGTGGCCCAACTCGCCCGAAATACTGGCAAAAGCCGCTTTCGAACACAACATTCCCTTTGTGCTCAGCACGGTATCTACTTCAAGCATCGAACGCATTAGCGAGATTACAGAAGGAAAGGCTTGGTTTCAACTCTACCATCCAACCGAAAACCTATTAAGAGACGACTTGATTAAACGAGCCGATGCGGCTCAATGCCCGGTTCTTGTGATTTTATGCGACGTGCCAACCTTTGGCTTTCGGCCGCGTGACATCAAAAATGGACTTTCGATGCCTCCCAAAATGTCGGTTCGAAATATGCTCCAGATTTTGGGTAAACCTCAATGGGCAGCCGAAACTTTAAAACATGGAACTCCAAATTTTGAAGTTTTAAAGCCCTACATGCAAAAAGGGTTGGACATGAAACAGCTCGGAAAATTTATGGACGATACCTTTTCGGGAAGACTCGACTATGAAAAAATAAAACAGATTCGAGACCTATGGCAGGGCAAGCTGGTTTTGAAAGGTGTGGCTTCGGAAGCCGACGCAAAAGCAGCTGTTGAGCTAGGCTTGGATGGCATCATTGTTTCCAACCACGGCGGCCGACAACTTGACGCCGGGCAATCCACCATAAAAGCATTAAAAGGCATTGCGAAAAACTACGGCGATAAGATTGAAGTGATTATGGACAGCGGAATTCGTTCCGGTCCGGATATAGCCCGATGCTTAGCCAGTGGAGCAAAGTTTACCTTTATGGGCCGACCCTTTATGTACGGAACCGCTGCATTGGGAAAAGCAGGCGGAAACCACACCATATATTTGTTAAAGGTTCAATTACAGCAGGTTATGGATCAACTCTGTTGCGAGCGGATTGAAGATTTACCCAAACACTTGATTGAATAAAACCTATGGAAGAAACTTCGGCAATATCAGAATTGGATCAATCATCAGAAGGTGAATTTGAAAGAACGCCTGTTCCATCCTCCAAACTAAAGGGTTGGAAGAGCTTCTTGGGCATGTATGCTGGAGAGCACGCTGCGGGCACAGAATTTATGATTGGCCCACTGTTTTTAACCGCTGGGGTTAGCGCCTTTGATTTGCTTGCTGGTTTGCTTTTTGGAAACCTTTTAGCGGTTTTGAGTTGGCGGTTTTTAACAGCCACCATTGCCGTAGAAAATCGACTAACGCTTTATTATCAGCTGGAAAAAATTTGCGGAAAGAACTTAGTGAAAGGCTACAACTTAGCCAACGGCATCTTGTTTTGCTTTTTAGCCGGTTCCATGATTACCGTTTCTGCAACGGCTGTTGGCATTCCGTTCAACATGGAAATGCCCCGACTAACCGACACCATGCCCAATGGTGTCACTTGGGTCGTAATCGTTCTGGTACTTGGCGCAATGATATCTCTGGTGGCGGCAAAAGGATACAACACGGTTTCGAAAGCTGCAAATTGGATGTCGCCCGTAATTGTATTGGCCTTTCTAGCCTGTGGAATTGTGGCTCTCAATCAATTGGAAATCAAGAGTTTTGCAGATTTTTGGAATGTTTGGGGAGCAGGAAGAGATCCGTTTCCGGGGCAGATTAAATATACGTTTTGGCATGTGATGATTTGGTCGTGGTTTGCCAATGCGGCCATGCACATTGGCATGTCGGATTTATCCGTTTTTCGATACGCCAAAAAAGCGAGTTCGGGGTGGACAACCGCAGCGGGAATGTACATTGGGCATTACATGGCTTGGATTGCTGCTGCGTTGTTGTACGCGGTTTATCTCAAAACTCCGGAGGCTATAGCTTTTCTGAGCAACGGAGAAGCACCACCTGTTGCTCCGGGCCCGTTGGCCAATAATGCCATTGGTATTTTTGGAATCCTTACCGTAGTCTTAGCTGGATGGACAACCGCCAATCCAACCATATACCGCGCGGGATTGGCCTTTCAGGCCTTGCGACCCAAAACATCTACCTTTTGGGTGACCATTATTGCCGGAACGGTTGCCACCATTGCTGGTTTGTTTCCGGCCTTTGCTATGAAACTCTTGGGTTTTGTGGCCTTGTACGGCTTTATTCTAGCACCCTTTGGCGCCATCATTGTATTTGAACACTTCTTTGCCAAGCGATACGGAATTACAAAAAACTATGCAGAAGTAGCGGGAATTAAATTCAATAAATCCGTCTTTTATGCCTGGATCATCAGCTTTGGGTTGTTCTACGGCATTTCTTTACAATTCGATGTATTCTTGTCGTTTGTAACCTTACCGGCTTGGTTGTTATGCGGAGTGTTGTTTTTGGTTTTTAGTAAGATTTGGCAAAGGGGAGGTCATTAATGAGTGGATATCTAGATAGGCAAAGGGATGAGGATACTTGCCACTTAAATGGCTGACAATCTGCATGTTGGCTTGCAGAACTTTGGTCGTTATTTGCACAATTATGCAGAATTTAGCACATTTTTGAACATTTTTGGTTGGTTTCATATATCTATAATCTGAAGCGTGGCAAAAGCGTTGAAAATCGCAGATCAATCAACACATCCGTAAAGTTAGTATGAAAAATGCAAAAAGAGGAAGTTTCGTATCCTTCCAAATCCTTTGATACTATGTCATTGACATTTAGAATCAATTAGAATTGAAATAAATATTCCCGCATGGTAAAATATTCACCAAAGTTATAAAATTAGGAGTAATTATTACCGTTCGGTAATATGCAACTGAAGTCATGCTGAAGCGATTGGGGCTATGGATTATTAAAACTAGATCCGTAGTCGCAGCAAGCAATCCAGCGCATCAGACTCATGATAGTGGGGTCATCCTGAGGTCGAAGTCATCCTGAACTCGTTTCAGGGCAGGATCTTTTGATGATATTTAAAAATTAACCTTTCCGTAGTCTGAAGCCGGGCTCAAGCGTTATGGACTACCCACTAATCCACCTCCTCATAATCAACGTAATCGCCATCCGCATCTTTGCTTTTGGTAGTAGTTGATTTGGAATTTTTAGAAACCACATTAATGTCGCCGTCTTTGTGAGAAGTGCGGTTTTGGTACTGACCTTGTTGCTGCTGTTGATTCTTTAAATCGTTCATCACCTGATCTCGCTGGGTTATGATGGCCTTGCGCACGTTCCACACTTTAGAAACAAAGCGTAACAGGAAAAACACAATGATGATTAATATTATTTGTTGAAACTTCATCTACTCAGACTTAACTTTCAATTTTACTAAATTACTTACTTAAGAACATCGATTTTTCTTTGTACAACTCCCTAAAATATGGGTCTTTTAAGTCTTGTACAAAGTAAATGGCCTCGCCCGTCGATTTCATCTCCGGGCCTAGCTCCTTGTTTACATTAGGAAACTTATCGAACGAGAAAACCGGCCGCTTAATGGCATAGCCCTTGGGAGTTTGAACAATATCGAAGTCGGAAAGTTTGTGGGTTCCCAACATAATCTTAGTGGCTATGTTGATGTACGGCACTCCGTAGGCCTTGCAAATAAAGGGCACCGTTCTCGATGCACGTGGATTGGCCTCAATTACATATACCTTTTCATTCTTTACCGCAAACTGCATGTTCATTAAACCTCTGATGTTTAAGGCGTGCGCAATCTTATGCGTATACGTAGTTATTTGCTCCATTACAACCTCCGAAAAGCTGAAAGGAGGAAGTACCGCAGATGAATCGCCGGAGTGGATTCCAGCAGGCTCAATGTGCTCCATAATGCCAAGGATGTGCACATCCGTTCCATCGCAGATGGCATCGCTCTCAGCTTCTTCTGCACGATCTAAAAAATGATCAACCAAGATACGATTGCCTGGCATATCACCTTGTAGTTCAATTACCGCTTTTTGCAAGTCTTCGTCATTGATCACAATTTTCATCCCTTGTCCACCCAAAACATAAGAAGGACGCACCAAGACAGGATAGCCAACACGTGCTGCAATCTCAATGGCTTCAAAGGCATTTTCGGCCACTCCGTATTCAGGATACGGAATGCCTAAGTCTTTTAACAAGTTGGAAAATGATCCGCGATCTTCGGCCAAATCCATATTTGGGAAACTGGTGCCTATGATTTTAACCCCTTTTTTGTGGAGTTTTTCAGCCAACTTTAAAGCCGTCTGACCGCCCAGCTGAACAATCACTCCTTCAGGTTTCTCATGGTCGATGATCTCTTCTAAATGTTCCCAAAAAACCGGTTCGAAATAGAGCTTACTCGCCATGTCGAAATCTGTTGAAACCGTTTCCGGGTTACAGTTAATCATGATGGCTTCATATCCAACCTCTTTGCTGGCCAGCAAACCGTGCACACAGCAGTAGTCAAACTCGATACCTTGACCAATTCTATTTGGACCTGCGCCCAAAACAATGATCTTCTTTTTATTACTTACTTCCGATTCGTTTTCGCCATCGAAGGTGGAATAAAAGTAATTCGTAGGCGATTCGAACTCAGCAGAACACGTATCCACCATTTTAAATACACGCTTAATTCCCAGTTCTTTACGCTTGGCGTAGACTTCTTCATCCGTGCAATTGCCCATAGCGTGCGCAATCTGAAAGTCGGAAAACCCTTTTTCTTTGGCCGTTCGCAACACCACCGGATCAATGTTTTGAATGGTAAACTTCTTGATGGCTCGCTCGGTTTTAACCAAGTCGTAAATCTGCTCTAAAAACCACCGATCTATCTTGGTAATTTCTTGGATGGATGTGAGTGGAACGCCTAAGGTCATTGCATCCTTTAAATGGAATAACCGATCCCAGCTCGGAGTTTTTAAACTTGCTATGAGCTTTTCTAAATTCTTTTCTTCCCAGCCATCGCATCCCAAGCCCATTCGCTTTAGTTCGAGACTTTGACATGCCTTTTGCAAGGCTTCTTGGAAGCTTCGACCAATGGCCATTACCTCACCCACCGATTTCATTTGAAGTCCAAGCGAGGTATCCGAACCCGGAAACTTATCGAAGTTCCAACGCGGTATTTTAACAATCGTGTAATCGATCGAAGGCTCAAAAAAGGCCGAGGTTGTTTGTGTAACCGGATTTTTAAGTTCATCGAGATAATACCCAATGGCCAACTTACTTGCAATTTTGGCAATGGGGTAACCCGTTGCTTTGGATGCAAGTGCCGAAGAACGACTCACTCTTGGGTTAATTTCAATGGCAATAATGGCCTCATCCTCAGGGTTAACTGAGAACTGCACATTGCAACCTCCGGCAAAGTTGCCCATGCTCCGCATCATCTTAAAGGCCATGTCTCGCATTTTCTGAAAACATGTATCGCTGAGCGTTAGGGCGGGTGCAACAGTTATCGAATCGCCGGTATGGATGCCCATCGGATCAAAGTTTTCGATGGTACAAATTACTACGATGTCGTCTTTGCCATCGCGCAAGAGTTCAAACTCAAATTCCTTCCAACCTATAACAGCTTGTTCCACCAGCACTTCGTGTGTGGGCGATGCTTCCAATCCGCGTTTAAGTGCCGCATCGAATTCTTCTTTAACATGTACAAAACCACCACCAGTGCCCCCTAAGGTGTATGAAGGACGGATAACCAACGGAAATCCTAGTTTTTGCGCAGCTTCCTTTCCTTCTAAAAAAGAGTTGGCAATTTTGGAAGGAGCAACAGGTACACCAATTTCGCCCATGAGTTTCCGAAATTCTTCTCGGTTCTCAGCGCGTTCTATAGCATCTATATCCACCCCAATAATGCGCACCTTGTACTTTTCCCATATGCCCAATTCATCAGCTTCCTTGCAGAGATTCAGCGCAGTTTGTCCGCCCATAGTGGGTAATACAGCATCTATTTGGTGTTTTTCTAGAATCTCAACAATCGATGCAGAGGTTAACGGTAAAAGGTAGATGTTATCTGCCATTACCGGGTCTGTCATAATCGTTGCCGGATTCGAATTAATGAGCGTTACAGAAATTCCTTCCTCTTGCAAGGATCGAGCGGCCTGACTACCAGAGTAGTCAAATTCGCAGGCTTGTCCGATAATGATGGGTCCGCTTCCAATTATTAAGACTGACTTTATTGAAGTATCTTTGGGCATTGTGTTATTTACAAATTCGGCAAATTTAAGTCAATCAGAATTTTAACGAGACTTTTGTGGAAAAGGAATTTAAATGGATGTCATCAGTAGTGTGTTATCAAGTTCTTGGGAACGGGCCTACGGCTATGATTGCCTTTCATGGATATGCTCAGAACAGCCGTGTTTTCAATGTATTCAATCAATTTTATGAGAATAAGTACACCGTGTATTCAATCGATTTACCCTTTCAAGGTAAAACACAATGGAATGAGCCTGGAAAGCTGAATGCGGAAGCCTTAACAAATTTAATATGCGCTTTTTTAAAAGAAATGAACTTGCCGGAATCTGAAAAGATTGCCTTGATGGGTTACAGCTTAGGTGGCAATTATACCCTGGGTTTTGTTTGTGCCATGCCGGAGCGTATTAAAGAGGTGTACCTGTTAGCCGCCGACGGAATAGCCCGTCGGTTATGGTTTCATTTTTTTACAAAGACTTGGTTGGGTTTAGCACTTTTTCAGGGCTTTATACATTTTCCGCAGCCCGTGTTTGGGTTAATTCGGCTTCTTACTTTTGTTGGATTGTACCACGTTAAGATAAAGAACTTTTTTATCGATTCGATCTCTACCAAAGAAAAGAGAAGGTTGTTGATGCAGCGTTGGAGGAGTTCTTCGAACATACATCCAGGTATTCGCAAGGTAATTTCCACCTTGAAAAAGAGTGAAATTCCTACCTTCTTACTCTTTGGCAAAAAAGACAAGTTGATTGATTATCGAAATGCAGTTGCACTCCATAAAAAGTTGATAACTGTCCACATTCGGCTTTTAGATCAAGGGCACGAACTGGTCAAGCAGTCGAACGTTGTTCATTTGGAGGAATTGTATCAAGAACATAAAAACATAAAACCCGAATAATTTGCTGAAACTCATCCGTGCAGCCTTTGCCTTTTTAAATATCTTTTCACCCAAACTTGGTGGACGATGGGCACTCAAGCTATTTCTCACACCCTTGCGACTTAAGTACAATAGAAAAGACAAACAACTCATTGGAAAAGGGAAGTCTAAAACCCTAATTTACAAAGACTTATATATTCATTACAATGAATGGGGAGCGGGCAAGGTAGTAATCTGCGTCCACGGATGGTCTGGCAAAGGGCCACAGTTTCATGCCTTTGTGGATGTTTTAGTTGCAGCTGGATATTGTGTTGTTACGGTAGATTTTCCAGGGCACGGTAGGTCGGATGGAAAAATGACGAACGTGCCGGAATTTGCCTTGGTGTTGGAAGAATTGTTAAAGTTGTATCCAACATGCAAAACACTACTTGGCCATTCCATTGGAGGTATGGTGTGCATCTTGGCGGCCATTAAAACGGAGAATAAAATTAAAAAATTAGTCACGATTTGCACTCCAACTCTTGCTTTAAACATTTCTGCCAGGTTTATGGGAATTGTTGGAGCCAACGAGCGTGTGCATCAATCTTTTATCAGAGCCATTGAAAAACAATTTAAGCAGAGCTTTAAAGATTTCTCAGCCTATTTAATGGCAGAACAATTGGTAGGAAAGGTGGATTTTTTGGTAGTTGGAGATGACACAGATCCCGAGGTAAGTGTAGAAAATACAATGCTAATTCAAAAATCAACAAATGCCCAACTGTTGATTACCAAAGGCTTAGGCCATAATAAACCCCTGCGAGATCCCGAGGTTATTGAGCGGGTTGTGGGGTTTATTAGGGGATAATTGAGAAGGATCTACAGACATTTCTTCATGGTCTGTTCCCGATAAGTAGTAAGAAATTCTACAAACCAAAATAAAATAAATGCCAGCTCCATTGGAGCGAAACCTTATCAGAATTTGATTGAACAGGAATAATCCATGAAACTGTATCCAGCAAAAAGTTATATGTTGTTTGGTTTATGGTTTTTAGCTGCACTAAATTCTGAATCAACCAATGCCCGTATTCATAATGGTGGATGATCTGCATAATTGATACCGACTCCAACGGGGTCGTATCTCGTTGAAATGTGATTT
>JBLHHI010000036.1:0-27159 GCA_047614125.1 Bacteroidia bacterium
AACCCTATTAGCTTCGTTGAAATCAGTCGGTTTATAAACATAAACCTTCCTGTTTTCGCCTTACTACTTGGGTTCTATACAAATCTGAATTTGAAAAGATTAATCGAACTCAGGTTTAAAGATTCCCCCTTTTCTCCTGTTCGCGCTCGATTGATTCGAACAAGGCTTTAAAATTCCCTTTACCGAATGATTTAGCTCCCATGCGTTGAATTACTTCATAAAACAAGGTTGGACGATCTTCTACTGGCTTGGTAAAAATCTGCAACAAGTACCCTTCATCGTCTCGATCAACCAAGATGTTTAACTTTTTCAAATCGGCTAAGTCTTCTTCTATTTCACCAACCCGGTCGAGCAAATTTTCATAATAGGTATCTGGAACTTGCAAAAACTCAATTCCACGTCGTCTTAATTCTTCAACGGTATGAATGATGTCTTTGGTGGCCACGGCGATGTGCTGAACGCCGGGTCCGTTATAAAATTCGATGTATTCTTCAATTTGCGACTTCTTCTTTCCATCGGCAGGTTCATTGATGGGGAATTTAACGTAACCGTTGCCATTTGAGACCACTTTAGACATCAAAGAAGAGTATTCCGTAGAAATGTCCTCATCGTCGAAGGTGAGCAATAATTTAAAGCCCAGAACGTCTTCATAGAACTTTACCCATTCGTTCATTTCTCCAAGGTTCACATTGCCAACACAATGATCTACATGCAAAAGACCCACAGGCACATTATCAAGCTTATGGCTTGGCTCTTCATAACCGGGCATAAACACTCCGTTGTAATTTCTTCGTTCTACAAACTTGTGAATGGTTTCACCGTAGGTGTGAATGGCTGAAACCACAACTTCACCGTGTTCATCTTTAAAGGTGGTTGGTTCCATAAAGGGTTTTGCACCGCGCTTAACAGTTTCGTTAAAAGACTTCGTGGCATCATCAACCCAAAGGCTCAAGAACTTAACACCATCTCCGTGCTGATCTACGTGGCGAGATATTTCACTTCCTTTGTGCATGGAAGTTGTAAGGATTATGGTTATCTTACCTTGGCGCAATACGTATGATGCACGGTCCCGTACACCGGTTTCTGGACCCGCATAGGCCACCAGCTCGTAACCCCATGCAGATTGATAGTAATAGGCCGATTGTTTGGCGTTACCAACATAAAACTCTAAATGGTCGGTGCCATTGAGCGGTAAGAAATCAACTTCTGCAGCGGTATCTGCCCACGACTCTCTTTTCATACAAATTTATTAATCGTGCAAATATCTTTATTTTTTTGGGAGATGGAAAAATGATTGCAGTCATAGTGACGGATTGCAGATAAAATACTGAGAAGTTCCATGGGCGAAGAATGGACTGGATGCTCACAAAATGAAGGCACAATCTGTCTTCGTGAATTTGCGGCATAAAAAAGGTCCGGCATGCCGAACCCTTTTTTATTTTATTTCTAAGCGTTGTTTATGCTTCTTTTTCGTCGGTTGGTGTTTCACCAGCTTCGTTTTCTGCGGCAGGAGTTTCTTCAACTACTTCAGCAGAATCCACAACTTCCTCAACCACTTCAACCTTTGCTTCAACGGCCTTATCGGCTTTGGCAACAACCTCTTCAACAGCATCGGTCGCTTTCTTGCTTCCTCTACGAGTACGTTTACCTGGTTTAGCATCTGCTGCCTTAGCATTACTGGCCTTGTGCTCCAACATCAATTCGTTAAAGTCAACAAGCTCAATCATACACATTTCGGCATTATCTCCCAAACGGTTGTGCGTTTTAAAAATTCGAGTATATCCACCCGGACGATCTGCAACTTTTTCTGCAACCGTGGTAAACAATTCTTTCACTGCAAATTTATTTTGCAAATAACTAAAAACCGTTCTTCTAGAGTGTGTAGAATCGTCTTTTGCCTTTGTGATAAGCGGTTCAACGTACTTCTTTAACTCCTTTGCTTTAGCGGTTGTTGTAAAGATTCGCTTGCTGTTAATCAATGAAGTAGCCATATTCGACAACATCGCAGAACGGTGTCCGTATTTTCTACTTAAGTGATTTATTTTATTTCCGTGTCTCATTTTCTTTAATCTATTCTATCTAACTGCCCAATTGCAATCACTCGTCATCGAGGTTATATTTTGCAACATCCATTCCAAAGTTCAAGCCCTTCTCACGAACAAACTCTTCCAACTCGGTCAGTGATTTTTTGCCAAAGTTTCTGAACTTCAATAAATCTTCGATGTTGTAGCTTACCAACTCGCCTAAGGTTCTGATTTCAGCTGCTTTTAAACAGTTGTAAGCTCGAACAGACAAATCAAGATCCGCCAATGAAGTTTTAAGAATCTTACGCATATGAAGCGTATTCTCATCTACTTCAGCCGTTTTAGTTTTCACTTGGCTATCCAGCAAGATGCTTTCATCTGAGAACAACACTAAGTGTTGAATCATAATTTTAGCAGCCTCTTTCAAGGCATCTTCTGGGTGGATGGATCCATCGGTGCTTACCTCAAAAACAAGTTTCTCGTAATCCGTTCTTTGCTCAACACGAAAATCTTCTACTCGAAACTTAACATTTGTAATTGGTGTAAAGATCGAATCAATTGGAACAAGGCCAATGGGAGCGTCCGCTGGAAGGTTTTCTTCCGATGGAACATACCCTCTACCTTTATCAATCGTTAATTCAATTTCGAAGTTTACAAATGGCTCCATTGTGCAAATCACTTTTTCAGGATTCAACACTTCAAAAGAATTTGTATAGCGAGTAATATCACCCGCTGTAAAAACATCTTTACCTTTAAGCGAGATGTAAATCTTCTCAACCTCATGACCTTCAACAATCCGTTTAAAACGAACTTGTTTCATGTTCAATATGATCTCGGTTACGTCTTCGCTCACCCCTTTGATGGTGCTGAATTCGTGATCTACCCCCGGCATTTTTATTGAAGTAATTGCATATCCCTCCAACGAAGAAAGTAAGATTCTTCGCATAGCGTTACCAACGGTAACTCCATATCCTTTTTCAAGAGGAGAAAATTCGAACAGACCGTAATTGTCTGTTTCTTTGTGCATGATTACCTTATCAGGCTTTTGAAAATCTAATATTGCCATCTTTTCTATTGTGTTAAGGATTATTTAGAATACAATTCTACGATTAACTGCTCCTTGATATTCTCAGGAATTTCAGTCCGCTCTGGGTAATTAAGGAAGGTGCCACTGTAGGTAGCCGAATCCCATGTTATCCAACTAAAAGAACCTCTTGATGCAAGCGATTCATTAATAAACTCAATTGATTTTGATTTCTCACGAACCGAGATAACATCGCCCGGTTTAATTTGGCAAGAAGCCACGTTAGTAACAACACCGTTCAACATTAAATGTTTATGAGCAACCAATTGGCGTGCGCCACGTCTGGTTTTAGCAATGCCCAATCGGTACACAGTGTTATCCAAACGGCTTTCCAAAAACTTCAATAAATTTTCTCCGGTAATACCTTTTTTACGGGCAGCTTTCTGAAAAGTATTGGCAAATTGCTTCTCCAATACACCGTAGGTATATTTTGCTTTTTGCTTTTCGGCCAATTGCATTGAATATTCCGATTTCTTACCCCTTCTGCGCGCATTTCCGTGCATACCTGGTGGGTAATTCTTTCTGTCTAACACCTTGTCTGGGCCAAAAATTGGCTCCTTAAACTTACGTGCTATCTTAGACTTTGGGCCTGTATATCTTGCCATTTATCTCGTTTGTTGAATTAATCAGTCTCTATATAAATATTAAACTCTTCTACGCTTCGATGGTCTGCAACCATTGTGCGGCAATGGAGTTACATCCGTAATAGACATAACTTCAATGTTAAAGTTCTGAAGTGTACGAATAGCCGACTCTCTCCCGGCACCTGGTCCTTTAACAAACACATGCACCTTTCTCAAACCGGCATCTGATGCCATTTTAGCGCAATCCTGACACGCGGTTTGACCTGCGTACGGTGTATTTTTCTTAGAACCTCTAAATCCCATTTTACCAGCACTCGACCAAGAAATTACTTGTCCTTGTGCATTGGTAATTGAAATTAGTAAATTGTTAAATGTTGCCTTGATGTGCACTTGCCCAACGGCTTCAACATTTACCTTTCTTTTTTTGGTTACCTTTTTTGCGGTTGCCATCTTTACTCTATTGAATTAATTATTTCGTAGCCTTTTTCTTACCAGCAACAGTTTTACGCTTTCCTTTACGTGTTCTGCTGTTGTTCTTTGTTCTCTGTCCGCGCAATGGAAGACCTTTACGATGACGAAGTCCACGGTAACAACCGATGTCCATCATTCGTTTGATATTCATTTGCGTTTGAGATCTCAACTCTCCTTCAACCGTTATATCATCGGTGATGTATTGACGTATTCCGGCTACTTCATCGTCATTCCAATCTTGAACCACTTTGTTGTGATCAACGCCTAATTTGTTCAAAATCTCTTGCGACTTTGACAATCCGATGCCGTATATATAGGTTAAACCAATTACGCCTCTTTTATTTTTGGGTAAATCAACCCCTGAAATCCTTGCCATCTTGAAATATTAACCTTGTCGTTGTTTAAATTTTGGATTTTTCTTGTTGATCACGTAAATCTTTCCTTTACGTTTAACAATCTTGCAATCCACACTTCTCTTCTTTACAGCAGCTGTAACTTTCATTATTTATTTGTATCTGTATGTAATTCTTCCTCTTGTCAAATCGTAGGGGCTCATCTCAACTTGAACCTTATCTCCTGGCAGAATTCGTATGTAGTGCATACGCATTTTACCAGATATGGTGGCGATGATAACATGTCCGTTTTCAAGCTCTACACGGAACATTGCGTTCGATAGGGCCTCGGTAATCGTACCATCTTGTTTTATTGAGTCTTGTTTTGCCATCTGTTATTTAAGGGCTGCGAAATTAGCAATTATTTCTGTCAATTTCAAAAGCTAAATTAACCGGTAATTGTACCACCCGATGATGTCCTACCTTTTATTCTTCCACCTTTCATCAAACCGTCGTAATGACGCATCATAAGGTGACTTTCAACTTGTTGCAAAGTATCCAAAACTACACCTACTAAAATCAGTAGGGAAGTACCTCCAAAGAATTGTGCAAACTGTGTATTTGCGCCACCTATTACAGCAAAGGCTGGAAAGATGGATACAAAGCCTAGAAATATTGCTCCAGGGAGGGTAATTCTCGACATTATACTATCTACAAAATTTGCGGTTGCTTTGCCTGGTTTAACACCGGGAATAAAGCCCCCGTTCCTTTTTAAATCATCAGAAATTTGGGTTGGGTTAATGGTGATGGCCGTATAGAAATATGTAAACAGCACAATCATCACAAAGAACAACGCATTATATCCAAAGGATGTAAAATCGGCAAATGAGTTGAACACGCCTGCCATGGAAGGATTATCTGCAAACAAACCAGAAACACTTGCCGGGATGAACATCAAAGCTTGCGCAAAGATAATGGGCATTACACCCGCAGCGTTTACTTTAAGCGGCAAGTACTGACGTACTCCACCGTATTGTCTGTTTCCAACAATTCGTTTTGCATATTGAACCGGAATTCTACGTGTGCCCTGAACCAGCAGGATGACGGAGAGAATAACCAGCAACCAAATCACCATCTCAATTACAAAGAAGATGGGTCCACCGGCTCCACCAAACTTAGAAGCCACTTCGGCTAACAAGGCGGTAGGAAGTTGAGATATAATACCCACCATAATGATGAGTGATATACCATTACCCAACCCACGATCGGTAATACGTTCGCCCAGCCACATGGTAAACATGGTGCCCGCAACCAGTACACATACCGCAGAGAACATGAACAAGCCTGGGCTCATTCCCGGCATAATTGCCGCTCCTTTAGTATTTTGAAAGTTGATTAAGTAACTAAATGCCTGAACTGCAGTAATTGCAATGGTCAGATATCTGGTTATTTGATTCATTTTTCGTCGGCCATCTTCGCCCTCTTTCGACATTTTTTGGAAAGATGGAACGGCAATGGTTAACAATTGAACAACAATCGATGCCGAAATGTATGGCATGATACCTAAGGCAAAAATGGATGCTCTTTCAAAAGCTCCACCCGCAAAGGTATCGATGAGGCCTAAAAGGCCTTTAGCGCCACCACTGGCATTGTTTATGTCATCTAATATGAGTTTGTCGACACCAGGAATTCGAATAAAAGTTCCTACTCTAAAAACAGCCAATAGCAACAAGGTGTTAACTATTCGAGTTCTCAACTCCTCAATGCTAAAAATATTCTTAACGGTCTCTATAAACTTCTTCATGATGATTAAATCGATTCGGTGCTTCCTCCAGCCTTTTCAATGGCTTCTTTAGCAGAAGCTGAAAAAGCATGTGCTTTAATGGTGATACCTGATTTTAGTTCTCCTCGTGAAAGAACCTTGATCTTTTCAGTTTTCGAAATCAAATTAGCTGCATGTAAAGCTTCCGGAGTAATTTCTGTGAACTTATACTTGTCAATTAATTCTTGAAGTTTATCTAAGTTGAATGCTGTGTATTCTACTCTGAAAGGGTTCTTGAAACCACGTTTTGGCAAACGTCGTTGGATTGGCATTTGCCCTCCCTCGAATCCAGCCTTACGGCTATAACCCGTTCTTGACTGTGCTCCTTTATGACCTTTGGTTGAAGTGCCTCCTCTACCAGAACCTTGTCCGCGACCAATTCTTTTGCGGTTTTTGGTCGACCCTTCTGCCGGTTTTAAATTACTTAAATCCATCTTACTTTTCAACTTTTACCAAATGACTAACCTTTCGAATCATACCCAATACAGCTGGCGTTGCTTCCATCTCATTCGATTGATTCATCTTTCTCAGACCTAAAGCTTCCATTGTTCTTTTCTGATCAAATGGACGCTTAATGGTACTTTTTATCTGGGTAACTTTCACTTTTGCCATTGCTTGATTTTTACCTATCCTAACCGTTAAATACTTTTCTTAGACCCACACCTCGTTGCTCAGCAACCGTGTATGGATCTCTCAACTTCGACAAGGCATCGATGGTTGCCTTTACCACGTTGTGTGGATTTGACGAACCTTTTGATTTTGCCAATACATCATGCACACCCGCACTTTCTAATACTGCGCGCATTGCACCACCGGCAATAACACCCGTACCATGAGAAGCAGGTTTAATGAACACATAACCTCCACTGTACTTACCGTACTGCTCGTGAGGAACCGTACCATTAATTACCGGCACTTTGATCAAATTCTTTTTGGCATCTTCAATGCCTTTTTGGATCGCATCAATTACCTCACTCGCTTTTCCAAGTCCGTGACCAACAATACCATTTCCATCTCCAACAACCACAATAGCGGTGAAGCTAAAGGTTCTACCCCCTTTGGTAACCTTGGCTACTCGCTGAATACCAACTACGGTATCTTTAAGCTCCAAGTCTGTTGTTTTTATTCGTTTTAACGTTTGTGTTGCCATAATATCTTAAAATTTCAATCCTCCCTCACGTGCTCCTTCTGCAAAGCTTTTCACTCGGCCGTGATACAAGTATCCACCTCGATCAAAAACCACCTGCTCTATACCATTTGCCAGTGCTTTTTCAGCCAATAATTTTCCAACTTTGTGCGCTTTATTAACCTTGTTTTCAGTTAGCACATCAATTTCTGCAATTCGTGATGAAGCGGCCAAAATAGTTCGCTGTCCGATATCGTCGATTAACTGACCATAAATCTGCTTATTGCTTCTAAAAATAGCCAATCTTGGTTTTTCGGCAGAACCCGAGATCTTTTTACGAACTCGTAGTTTAACCTTTAGTCTTCTTTTAATTTTTGCGTTTGACATCTTTACTTACCTATTTAGCGGCTGACTTACCAGCTTTTCTTCGTAATTGTTCGCCCACAAACTTGATACCCTTACCTTTAAAAGGCTCCGGCTTGCGGAATGATCTAATTTTTGCGGCCACCTGGCCTACCAACTGCTTGTCATGACTTTCCATGGTAACAACTGGATTTTTACCCTTTAACGTTTCCGCAGATATTTTAATTTCTGAAGGGATTTGGATGTACACATTATGCGAAAATCCAAGGTTCAATTCTAAAATCTGGCCAACAACTTCAGCCTTATATCCTACCCCAACCAATTCTTGCTGAGTTTTATATCCATTGGTAACGCCTTCCACCATATTACTGATGAGCGAACGATACAAACCGTGCTTAGATTTGCTCAATTTGTCTTCGTTCAAACGTTTTACCACAATGGTTCCATCTTCAACGGCAACTTCAATTTCGGATCCATAAGTTTGCGTGAGCTCACCTTTTGGACCTTTCACTGAAATCTGCCCCTTCGAAATGTTGATGTCAACACCAGCGGGTACACTTATTGGGTTATTTCCTATTCGTGACATTCTTTCTTCTTTATCTTTATGATACGTAACAAAGTACTTCTCCACCCACGTTTTCTCTTCGTGCTTCTTTGTCGGTCATCACTCCTTTCGAAGTAGACATGATGGCAATTCCCAAACCATTGATTACTCGTGGTAAGTTCTTGGCATCGCGATATTGACGAAGACCCGGTCTGCTCACGCGTTTTAATTCGCGTATGGCAGGGATCTTAGTTAATGGATGGTACTTCAAAGCAATTTTAATGGTGCCCTGTGCTCCTTCATCGTCAAACTTGTAGTTTAAGATGTATCCTTTTTCAAAAAGAACCTTTGTCATGTCCTTTTTCAAGTTGGATGATGGAATTTCCACGATTCGATGATTGGCCTTGATGGCGTTACGAATTCGTGTTAAAAAATCTGCGATTGTATCTGTATTCATTCTCGTACTCTCTAAATAATAATTACCAGCTCGCCTTTGTTACACCCGGGATTTTCCCATCAGATGCCATTTGTCGGAACATATTTCTGCACAAACCGAAATCTCTAATGTATCCACGAGGTTTTCCAGTTATACTGCAACGGTTTCTCAAACGAACCGGAGAAGCATTACGAGGCAGCTTTTGCAACTCGTCGTACTTGCCTTCGGCTTTGAGCTTTGCTCTCTTGTCGGCGTAACGTGCAACCATGCGTTCACGTTTGCGCTGTCTGGCTTTCATTGATTCTTTAGCCATATCAATTATTTTGATTTTTAAATGGAATTCCTAATGCTTTCAACAACTCGAAACACTCGATGTCGTTGTTGGCTGAAGTCACAAAAGTGACATCCAGACCATTAATATTTGACACTTTATCAATGTCGATCTCTGGAAAGATGATTTGCTCCGTAATGCCGGTTGAGTAATTTCCTCTTCCGTCAAAACCCTTGTCGCTTACTCCCTGAAAGTCACGAACACGCGGCAAGGCAATGGCGACAAATCGCTCCAAAAATTCATACATCTTCTCCCCTCTTAGGGTAACCTTGGCTCCTACCGGCATATTTGCCCGAAGCTTAAAGTTAGAGATGTCCTTTGTAGACATGGTAGCAATTGCTTGCTGTCCAGCGATGAGACTCATCTCATTAATGGCCGTGTCAATTAATTTTTTATCAGAAACACCTCCACCAACGCCTTGGTTAAGGCAAATCTTTGTGAGTTTAGGCACCTGCATAACGTTATTCCAACCGAACTTTTCTTTAAGCGCGGGAACAACTTCTGTTTGATATTTCGTTTTAAAACTAGGAACGTGCATTTCTGTTTCTATTTAATAAATTCACCTGTCTTTTTAGAATATCGTTGAAGCTTACCTTCATCGTTTCTCTTTCTTCCAATTCGAGTTCCTTCGCCATCCACGATTACTTGAATTTTTTCAACGCGAATAGGCGCTTCCAATTTCACAATCGAACCGTTCGGGTTGTCTGCATCTGGCTTTCTGTGTTTCGTAACCAAATTAACACCCTTCACAATGGCTCTTCTATCTTTTGGATAAACCACAACTACTTCTCCGGTTTTAGATCGGTCTGTTCCAGACAAAACCTTTACCGTATCGCCTTTTTTGACGTGTAGTTTTGGAGCTCTTTTACTGTTATTCTGCATCTTTCTAATTATAATACTTCGGGTGCAAGGGATACAATTTTCATAAATTGCTTATCTCTCAACTCTCTAGCCACTGGGCCAAAGATACGTGTTGCACGTGGCTCATTTTGAGCATTTAACAACACACATGAGTTGTCGTCGAAACGAATGTAGGTGCCATCTGCGCGACGAATTTCCTTTTTAGTTCGTACAACAACCGCTCTGGATACGGCGCCTTTTTTAATACCTCCATGTGGGAGTGCAGACTTTACAGTAACTACAATCTTATCACCAACGCGTGCGTAACGCTTGCCGGTACCACCAAGTACACGTATGCAAAGCACTTCTTTTGCGCCACTGTTATCGGCTACTCTTATTCTTGATTCTTGCTGTATCATCTTACTTAGCCTTTTCTACGATTTCAACCAATCTCCATCTCTTGTTCTTACTCAACGGACGAGTTTCCATAATTTTCACAACATCATTCGTTGTACACTCATTCTTTTCATCATGAGCGGTAAACTTTGAAGTTGCCTTTACGAACTTTCCGTATTTCGGGTGCTTACGTTTTCGTTCTACCGAAACGGTTATGCTTTTATCCATCTTGTCGCTTACTACAACACCGATGATTTCTTTTCTAGAGTTTCTCTCCATTTCTTCTTTTGTTTAACCGACTGTTAAGCCTGTTTTCTAGCGTTAATTTCTGTCATCAATCTCGCCACGGTCTTTCTACTAATAGAAACCTTGGTTGGATTTTCAATCGGCGACACTGCGTGGTTGAATTGCAACTTTTGCAATTGCTGTCTTTCCTCTCGCAGAGTAACGTGCAACTCTTTGTTGCTCATTTGCTTTATATCTTCGTATGTCATGACTAAGCGCTATAATCAGGTTTAACTACAAATTTGGTATTTACCGGAAGTTTCTGAGCCGCCAATCTCATGGCTTCTTGTGCAACGTCCAAGGGCACTCCCTCTACTTCGAACATGATGGTTCCAGGCTTAATAACGGCTACCCAGTATTCTGGAGATCCCTTACCCTTACCCATCCGTACTTCTGCAGGCTTCTTTGTTACCGGTTTGTCTGGAAATATTCGAATCCAAACCTTACCTTCTCTTTTCATGTATCGATTTAAAGCAATACGAGCTGCTTCAATCTGGCGGGAAGTAATCCAGTGAGCTTCAAGTGATTTTAACCCAAATTCACCAAAGTCTATTCGGTGACCTCTTGTGGCCAAACCCTTAACACGGCCCTTCTGCCTTTTTCTAAATTTCGTTCGCTTTGGAAGTAACATCTTCTATAAACTTAACCTTGTTTTTACTCTAATTTTCCTATCGCTTGTTGTTTCTTCGGCGTGGATCTGAACTTCCTCCACCTTTTTTGCGATCCGTTTTCTTATTCTCGCCCATACCCATGTTGATGGATAGATCTCTTTTGCCGTACACTTCTTCTTTGAAGATCCATACCTTGATACCAAGTTTACCATATACGGTAAGCGCTTCTGATAAGGCATAATCCACATCTGCACGGAAGGTGTGCAACGGAATTCGTCCGTTCTTAAACTGCTCTGAACGAGCCATTTCAGCTCCGTTCAATCGGCCCGAGATCAAAATTTTAATCCCTTGAGCCCCCATTCGCATGGTACTGGCTATTGACATTTTAACGGCGCGCTTATATGCAATACGACCCTCAATTTGCTGTGCTATTGAAGCTCCCACCAATTTAGCATCCAATTCCGGACGTTTAATTTCAAAGATGTTGATTTGAACATCTTTTTTGGTAAGCTTCTTAATTTCTTCTTTTATTTGATCCACCTCAGATCCACCTTTTCCAATCACAATTCCCGGACGTGCCGTGTGAACCGTGATAATGATGCGCTTCAAGGTTCGCTCAATTAATATTTTGGAGATTCCTCCCTTTGGAATACGAACTGCGATGTAGCTACGTATTTTATGATCTTCGGCCAATTTTTCTGCAAAGGTGTCTCCACCGTACCAGTTTGATTCCCAGCCTCGAACAATGCCTAAACGTATGCCTATTGGATTAACTTTCTGTCCCATCTTAATTTTCTGTATCGTATTCTTCAGTTTCAACTTCAGCACCAACCGCTGTTTGATTGTCGGAAACAACCAAGGTAATGTGGTTTGAACGTTTTCTAATTCGGTGTGCTCGGCCTTGTGGCGCAGGACGCAAACGCTTCAAGGATCTTCCTTGACTTACGTAAATCTCCTTTACAAACAAGTCTTCTTCCGACCCAGATCCATCTGAACCTTGTTTCCAGTTAGAAACCGCTGATAGAAGTAATTTCTCAATCTTCTCAGCATAGACTGGCTTCTGGCTGAATTTCAACAGGTTAAAAGCCATTTCGAGTTTTTGTCCTCGAACCTGATCTGCCACTAAGCGCATTTTGCGCGGTGACATTGGGCAGTTATTTAATTTAGCTATCGCTTCCATTCTTACTTACCTTTTGCTGGTGTGTCCTTTAAACGTTCGCGTTGGAGCAAATTCTCCAAGCTTGTGCCCAACCATGTTTTCGGTTACATACACCGGAATAAATTTGTTACCGTTGTGAACGGCAAAAGTATGACCTACGAAATCAGGAGTAATCATTGATCTTCTCGACCAAGTTTTGATAACCGACTTCTTATTTCCTTCGGCTTGTGCAACAACTTTGCGCTCAAGCTTAATGTCTACAAATGGTCCTTTTTTTAGTGATCTTGCCATTTACTTATTTTTTCTTTTTGCGTTCAACAATTAGTCTGTTTGAGTGCTTGTTTTTATCTCTCGTTTTCAATCCTTTTGTAGCGATGCCATTTCTAGATCGAGCTTGACCTCCTTTTGACTTTCCTTCACCACCACCTTGTGGGTGATCCACCGGGTTCATTGCTGCTGGACGAACACGTGGACGTCTTCCCAACCAACGATTTCTTCCCGCCTTTCCAAGACGCACTAAACTGTGATCCGGATTTGAAACGGTTCCAAGGGTAGCTACACAATTAGCCAATATCATTCTCGTTTCTCCAGATGGCAACTTAATGGTTGCGTACTTTCCAGCTCGAGCCAACAACTGTGCATTGGTTCCAGCGCTTCGAACGATTTCTCCTCCTTTACCAGGCTGCAGTTCGATGTTGTGAATGATAGAACCCAAAGGCATCAATCCCAACGGCATGGTATTTCCAACTTCCGGTGCAACTTCTGAACCCGATTCAACCGTTTGACCCACTTTCAACCCCACTGGTGCTAGCATGTAATGCTTTTCTCCGTCGGCGTATTGCAACAAGGCAATAAAAGCGGTTCTGTTTGGATCGTATTCAACCGTTAATACTTCGGCTGGTCCTGATTTTGTTCTTTTAAAGTCGATGATTCTGTATCGACGCTTGTGCCCGCCACCAATGTTTCGAACGGTCATTCTACCTTGGTTGTTTCTACCACCCGATTTCTTAATCGGTGCCAACAAAGACTTTTCAGGTTTTGCTGTGGTAATTTCCTCGAAGGTATTGGCTACTCGAAAGCGCTGACCTGGGGTGATCGGATTTAATCTTCTTACTGCCATGTTCTAGATACTTTCAAAAAAGTCAATGGATTGATCATCTTTTAAACTAACCACGGCCTTTTTAAAGTTCGACTTCTTGCCATTGATGGCACCGGTCTTGGTTAATCTAAATTTTCGTTTTCCACGGTATACCATGGTGTTAACACGGGTAACTTCCACACCGTACATCTTCTCTACTTCACTAACTATCTCAGGTTTCGTGGCATCCACATCAACGATAAACACAAACTTGTTTAACTTTTCTGATGCGGTGTTCGACTTCTCAGTAATTAATGGTTTTACAATAACTGCCATATCTAGTTACCTTTATTGTTTTCCGTTAATTTTTGGATGGCCTCTTCGGTAAAGATTAAGTTCTTCGCCTTCAAAATACCATATGTATTCATGTTCTCAACCTCGATTACCTCCGCATTTGGAAGGTTTCGTGCGGATAAGTACACATTTCTATTGGCGGCGCTGGTTACAAGTAACGAGCGTTGATCTGCCAATTTTAAAACATTCAATAAGCTTGCATATCCCTGAGTATTAGGAGCTTCCATCTGAACTTGGTCAATAACCACGATCTGATTGTCTTTAGCCTTATACGCAAGAGCCGACTTACGAGCCACATCTTTTAACTTTTTATTGAGTTTAAAGCTGTAATCTCTTGGACGTGGACCGTGAAAACGACCCCCACCAATCATAACTCCCGACTTAACAGAACCCGCACGTGCTGTACCCGTTCCTTTTTGCTTTTTAATCTTTTTAGTTGACGCTCTAATCTCAGACTTATCTTTCGACTTGTGCGTTCCTTGCCGTTGGTTGGCAAGATATTGTTTCACATCGAGGTAGATGGCATGATCGTTGGGTTCAACACCAAAAATCGCCTTATCTAATTCAACAGAATTGCCTGTTTCCTCGCCTTGATTATTAACTACTTTTAATTTCATTATCTCTCAACAATTACATAGCATCCCTTGTGACCAGGAATTGCTCCCTTAACCACAATTAAATTGTCTTCCGGCATAACCTTGATAACCTGAAGGTTAATCATTTTAACTCGATCATTACCCATTCTTCCTCCCATTTTCATGCCTTTAAATACACGAGCTGGGAAAGATGCTGCTCCAATAGATCCCGGCGCACGCAATCTATTGTGCTGACCGTGAGTTTGACCTCCAACTCCAGCAAAGCCGTGACGTTTAACAACCCCTTGGAAACCTTTTCCCTTGCTGTTGCTGATTACGTCAACGAATTCTCCTTCGTGAAAGATGTCAACCTTAACCGTGTCTCCAAGGTTTAAGTTTACATCAACATCAGATCTAAAGTCTTTAAATTCTACCGCAATGCGTTTAGGTGTGGTCTTTGCTTTCGCATAGTGCCCAACGGCAGCCTTAGTAGCATTCTTTTCTTTAACCTCGCCCGTTGCCAATTGTACAGCACGGTATCCATCCACATCAACGCTTCTCAACTGAGAAACCACATTTGGCTCCGCTTGAATAACGGTACATGGAATGTTTTTTCCTTCTTCCGAAAAAACACTGGTCATTCCTATTTTCTTTCCAATAATCCCTAACATGATTACACTTTAATTTCTACGTCAACGCCACTAGGTAACTCCAACTTCATTAAGGCATCTACGGTTTTAGATGTAGAGCTATAAATGTCGAGCAATCGCTTATACGAACACAATTGAAATTGTTCTCTCGCTTTTTTGTTAACGTGAGGAGATTTCAGCACAGTATAAATCTTCTTTTGCGTTGGCAATGGAATTGGACCATTAACCACAGCACCGGTTACCTTAACCGAACGCACAATTTTTTCTGCCGATTTATCGAGCAAGTTGTGGTCGTAAGACTTAAGCTTAATTCTAATTTTTTGATTAACCATTGTTTATGCTTTTGCTGTATTCCCTTTAAGTTTTGCTAATATATCATCTGCTATGCCTCTTGGCACTTCTGCAAAATGATTAAACTCCATTGTTGATGTTGCTCTACCAGACGACATAGTTCTCAATTGAGTTACATAGCCAAACATTTCTGATAATGGAACAGTACACTTAATTACTTGAGCTCCTGCTTTTTCATCAACACCGGCCAACTGACCACGACGTCTGTTTAAGTCGCCCATGATGTCTCCCATGTAATCTTCTGGTGTAACCACTTCCATTTTCATGATTGGCTCCAACAATACTGGGTTTGCTTTTTTACAAGCTTCGCGGAAGGCAGATTTACCCGCCACCTCAAACGAAAGCTGATCCGAATCGACGGCGTGAAACGATCCGTCAAACAAGCGAACTTTTAAGTTTTCAACTTGATATCCGGCAAGTACCCCATTTTTCATGGCTTCTTTAAATCCTTTCTCTACCGATGGTATGTATTCACGTGGAATCGATCCACCTGATATTTCATTTACAAATTGAAGTCCTGTTTGACCTTCGTCAACCGGTCCAATCTCTACAGAAATATCAGCAAATTTACCTCGACCACCCGTTTGTTTCTTATAGGTTTCTCTATGAGTAACTGCAGTGGTAATGGTTTCTTTATAATTTACTTGTGGTGCACCTTGATTGGCTTCCACCTTAAATTCTCTTCTTAATCGATCGATGATGATTTCGAGGTGAAGCTCTCCCATACCCGAAATAACCGTTTGGCCCGTTTCGTCGTCGGTTGCAACCTTAAATGTTGGATCTTCTTCGGCCAATTTAGCCAAAGCCATGCCAAGTTTATCAATGTCAACCTGTGTTTTAGGTTCAATCGCCACTCCAATTACTGGATCTGGAAAATCCATTGATTCTAACACAATTGGGTGTGATTCAGCACATAAGGTATCTCCAGTTCGGATGTCCTTAAATCCTACTAAAGCTCCAATATCACCCGCCGGCAACGAATCAATTTGATTCTGCTTGTTGGCGTGCATTTGGAAGATGCGAGAAATACGCTCCTTCTTGCCCGTTCTCGTATTTAACACGTACGATCCTGATTCTAATTTACCCGAGTACGCTCGAGCAAAGCACAATCTACCTACGTAAGGATCTGTTGCAATTTTAAACGCCAAGGAAGCAAAAGGTTCATCAACCGAAGGCTTACGACTCGTAGGCTCATCTGTTTTTGGGTTGATTCCGTGAATAGCTTCTTGATCCATTGGAGATGGAAGAATTTCCATTACCATATCCAACATTGCCTGTACTCCTTTATTTTTAAAAGCAGAACCGCACATCATTGGAACAATTTTCATTGCAATCGTAGCTTCTCTTAATGCATCTAGAATTTCTCGTTCGCTGATCGACTTAGGATCTTCGAAGAACTTCTCCATCAATGAATCATCAAAATCGGCTACAGCTTCCAACAAGTATTCACGATACTCTAAGGCTTCTTCCATCATGTCTTCTGGAATAGGAACCTCGCTAAAGGTCATGCCCATGTCGTCTTCGTTCCAAACGATGCCTTTAAAGTTGATTAAATCAACAACACCTTTAAACTTATCTTCAGCACCAATTGGCAACTGCAATGGAACCGCTACAGAACCCAACATCTCTTTCACTTGTTTACACACGTTTAAGAAATCGGCACCTTGACGATCCATTTTATTTACGAATCCCAATCGAGATACGTTGTAGTTATTGGCAAGTCTCCAGTTTGTTTCGGATTGTGGCTCAACACCATCCACCGCACTAAACAAGAAAACCAATCCATCCAATACACGAAGTGATCTATTTACTTCTACCGTAAAGTCAACGTGACCCGGTGTATCAATAATGTTTACGTGATATTGTTGATCTCGGTAATTCCAGAATACAGTGGTAGCAGCAGAAGTAATGGTAATACCTCTTTCCTGCTCTTGCTCCATCCAATCCATTGTAGCTGCACCATCGTGAACCTCACCAATTTTATGAGATGCCCCAGCGTAATAAAGAATACGCTCGGTTGTGGTGGTTTTTCCCGCGTCGATGTGAGCGGCGATACCGATGTTACGTGTATATCTTAAATCTCTTGACATTGTTTACTTAACTCTAAAGTGCGAGAATGCTTTATTCGCTTCCGCCATTTTATGGATGTCTTCTTTCTTCTTTACAGAAGCTCCCTCATTTCTGGATGCTGCCAAGACTTCATTTGCCAATCGCTCGGCCATTGATTTCTCGTTGCGATTTCGCGCATATTTTATCATCCACTTCATCCCCAAAGCTATTTTGCGTTCAGGATGAACTTCTATTGGAATTTGAAAAGTAGAACCACCTACTCTTCTTGCCTTTACTTCTACAGCAGGCATTACGTTATTTAATGCAGAACGGAATATTTCGATCCCTACGTCACCTTCGGATGACTTCTTTTCTACAATATCAATGGCGTCGTAAAATATTTTACGGGCAATTTCTTTTTTGCCTTGCCACATCATGTTATTTATGAATCGCGTAACTGTGGTGTCGTTGAATCTAGGATCCGGCAACAGGGCGCGTTTTTTTGCAGTCGACTTTCTCATTACTACTTCTTAGGTCTCTTTGTTCCGTACTTACTTCTACGTTGAGTTCTTCCATTTACTCCGGCAGTATCCAATGCTCCACGAACAATGTGGTATCGAACTCCTGGTAAATCTTTCACCCTACCTCCTCGTACTAACACAATACTGTGCTCTTGAAGGTTATGACCCTCTCCCGGAATATAGGCATTCACCTCTTTTCCATTGGTTAAACGAACCCGCGCAACCTTACGCATTGCTGAGTTTGGCTTCTTTGGGGTAGTGGTATACACACGTGTGCATACTCCTCGACGTTGGGGGCATGAATCTAAAGCTGGCGACTTACTTTTTACGTTGTTAGTCAACCGACCGTTTCTCACTAATTGCTGTATGGTAGGCATATAAAATACTTTCCGCGTTTTTAAAAGGTCTGCAAAGGTAGTTTTTTGGTACATAATTGCAAACGAGACTTGAATAATTTTCAACAAAGTTTTTGATTCCAATTTCACCAAGGCAATTGGCGCTCACTTAAACCCGATTTACTTGGATTTTACCGTTACAATTTGAGTTATCCACGAATTCAAAATTTTCATTTTTTAGAACCATTTGATCCACAAATTTCTACTCAAAGAAAATATATAGAAACGCATCGATGCAAGAATGGATGCAATGGAGTGAACACCTAAAATTTCGGACAACATTGTTTTTCCCGGTTAAATAAATCAATTAAGCCTCCGTCTGGATTTGTGGTTTTTGAACCAAGGCTATCAGAAAAGGATATTTGCACAAAGGAATAATTGTCGTTTTGATTTGGGTTTCCTCATTTGCCCATCACCATTATTCAATTGGTTGGATCGGTCGCATAACGCAGCCGCAACATCACCTTTGTTCGCCCTAATTATTTCTGGGTCTGCGTAGGCTCCGCTTACATCGATGTAATCTGTAAATGTTTTTCTAAAGTGCAGTTCCAAACACAAAAAACTACTGGTTCCGATGTTTTTTCGAAATCCAAGTCCAGCCGACAAACTGTAGGATGTCTTCGAATATGGATCTACTCCCGAAATAATACCCTGTCCCTCCTTAGATAACGGTTGAAGTTTATGCCACGCTCCTTCCTAAAGTGCTTTATAACCTGAGTTCGATTCATATTTTGAATTCAGGTTATTATATTCGGCCATTGGGTTAAATTGAAAGATCCCAAATCCAGCAAAAGCATAAAATTCTGTGGTGGCCGTTTTATTACGTCCATACTTAGACAAGCTGATTCCAACAACTTCAAGACCTATTGCAATTTCTTAAATTTCTGCTCTTTCTGTTTTTTTCTTCGCTGTATGCATCGTTTCCATGAACGGTGGACAAACCAAGATCAAATCGAAGTGCTAACTTATTGGTGAGGTTTCGTTTAAAGCCGGCAGACAAACATTTTCCGATACTTCGAGTGTCAAAATCTAAAAATGCATCCTTGCGAGACCCGCTACCGCCCCCTAAGTCTCCAAAAAAAAAGCAAAAACCTGTTCCTATTTCAACTTCAACAGCACTGCGTTTGTAAAGATCAATCTGAGAGTATGCCTGATTTGTGGGGAAAATAATGGCAAGAATTACAAGCCACAAAGTAGAGCTTAATACTTTTTTCATCCGTATTCTGCTAAGTAGTTGTAGTGCAATAAGGCACCATTAAACGATTATTTTCATACAAGAGTGTGCAATGCAAATATTGCTCCTACAAGTAAACGAAAGAGATAAGTGTCATTTTTTAAGAATAAGTGACCTTTTTTACCGCTTCGGCTATTCTCGCCACGTTTGGCAAGTAGGCATCCACCAAAGTAGGCGCATACGGAAGTGGTACATCTCTGCTGGTTACACGTTGGATGGGAGCATCCAGATAGTCGAATGCGTGCTTTTGAACCATGTACGTGATCTCGGAAGAAATGGATGCCAACGGCCAAGCCTCTTCTACAATAACCAAACGATTGGTCTTTTTAACGCTTTCGATTACGGTATCCGTGTCAAGAGGTCGAACGGTTCGCATGTCAATGATTTCGGCCGAAATACCCGCTTCCTTCAATACTACATTTGCGTCTTCTAACACGTGCATCATCTTCCCAAAACTCACTATAGTAACATCGGTGCCCTCTTGAACAACATTGGCAACACCAATTGGTAAGGTGTATTCCTCTTCAGGTACTTCCCATTTCAAACCATACATCTGCTCACTTTCCATAAAAATTACAGGATCGTTATCGCGGATGGCCGATTTCAATAATCCTTTGGCATCATATGGATTAGAAGGAACTACAACTTTCAATCCTGGGGTATTTGCATACCAATTCTCGAAGTTTTGAGAGTGCTGGGCACCCAATTGACCTGCACTGCCCGTTGGGCCTCTAAAAACAATGGGACAGGTAAACTGGCCACCGCTCATCGAATTTATTTTGGCCGCTGCATTTATTACTTGATCAATGGCAACCAGCGAAAAGTTAAAAGTCATAAATTCAACCACAGGGCGTAAACCGCTCATAGCTGCTCCCACTGCAATTCCGGCAAAACCCAGTTCTGCAATCGGGGTATCAATTACTCGTCGAGCTCCAAATTCATCAAGCATTCCTTGACTAACTTTATAGGCTCCATTGTATTCGGCCACTTCTTCTCCAATTAAAAATACGCTATCATCGGTGCGCATTTCTTCGGTAAGGGCTTCTCGTAAGGCTTCTCTAAATTGGATTGTTCTCATAATTTTTTACGGGTGGCAAAAATAGGTATTGATATGTATTGAGTCAAAAAAAATACACGTGCGTCTCTTACCTAGTTTACAATGATGAATCGAGAGTGAGCAATCAACCCATCCTGCTCAGCTCTTATAATGTAGGTTGCGGGTAAAAGTGCGCCAAGGTTTATTTTCTCGGATGGTTCCGTTATTTCCATTACCACCTGACCAACAATGCTATATACCGTGAGCTTGTCGACAATGAAATTACTTTTGAATGCAGCAATACCTGTTAGAACCGGATTGGGGAATACTCGTATAAATGGTTTTACATCGTTGCCTGTTATGAATTGGTGCGCATAGATGGTATCAAAGATGATATCCGAACAATGTGCGTTTTTCTCAAACAGAGATATGATGAAATCCTGAGGACGGTTAAAAATCACCAAATCCTCCGATAGTCGTGACATATGCACCCCGTTCGACTGGAAATGCACCCAAGTTCGATCAAAAATTGGGTTGTGATTCATATCAAAAACCCTCCATTCAAAAAAAGAAACGGGCTCATCGCTCTTTGCCTCTATCTTAAAAGATAAACTAGGACTTAATAAAGGACGTATTGTATATTCTATGGAAGGTTTGGGTTTAACTGTAATGTTTATGGCGCGCTGTACACTTGCAGGAAAAGGACAGGAATTATCCCTTGCCGTAAGTACGAATGAGTGAGGCAGCTCTGAGACATCGGCTTCGGTAGGGATCCAACAGAATCGGCCGGTTTGATGCCGTGCGCCAGGGTTTAAAATTGTGAAACCCGCACCAGGTATGGCTCTGTTCCATTTTAGAGACACCGTATCGGGCATTGGTGCTGGCAATGGCGGAGGAGGCACTTTTACTTTATCATCGGTTGTAAACGTTACGCACAACTGCTCTCCAACGCAAACACTATGTTCAAATTTACCCAAAATTATGGGCGGAACGTTGGAGCTTGTAATAGAGATCATTCCGAGTTCTATTGTTCGCTTTCCAACCCAGAACATGCGATTGTTAAAACTTCTAAATTCGTCAATTTGAACAGCTGTTGATAAGGTGTCTGGCATGGTTGGAGTAAAAATCATTGTTCCACGTTTGGCATCAAAATAGAAACCAAGTGGCGGGTTTGCCAATGGGTCGGAATACGGATATTCAGCCCCTACGGGTCTATAAACCTGAAAAGGATTATCTTTTGATAAGCCGCTTACGAATGCAGCTTGTTGATTCAAACCACTTTGAGGAGTTGTCAAAACATACGAAATTGAATCGAATTCTACCGCATCAAACGATCCAATAGAAACATATGCTGGTTCATTCCATATAACAAACAACGGCCAGCTGCCATTTTCATAGGCAGAAGCACTATTTTTAAGTGCCCCACAATTTTGAAAACTGTCGGAAACATAGATGCCGTTGTTTGATGATTGCTCCAAATTTATCCTGCCACCTCGGCAACACGCTTGAACGTCTATAACCATTACACAACATGCCTTCAAATGGGCGTACTCAGCATCGTTTAAATCAATTTTCTTTGAAAAACTAAGTTGATGAAAAATGGAGTCTGGTGCGCATTTCTTTCCTATCATTGTTCTTTGCACCGTAAAATTCCGTATGCTTTGATTGGAACCGTTTTCACACCGAATGTTCATTGCAAAGTCTTGCTCGGTAAGTTCACTTTGCGCTTCATTTACAACCACGTCATACATTACGTCAAGCGAGGTTTGCGATGAAAAATGATGATGCACCGCGGCAGAAATAACATCCTGAGCATGGCAAATACCGTAAATAACTACGAAACTCAACAAGAAGGCAAATCGTATATATTTTACTAAATACCTTCTCATGTATGTGATCATTTATTTTGTTTTATTTGATTGGATCTAAATCCAACGTTTAAAATTCAAAAGGTCAAACATCCTCAATTCACTAGTTATTTGGATATTATTATTCGCTTGTGTGCTACAGCATCCTTGGCCTGCACAGTGAGTATATACGTGCCTGGAAACAAGTGGCTTACATCAAGTGCATTTCCTTCATTGCCTTTGTGTGAAATGATTTCCTCTCCTAAAAGATTGGTAATAATATACTGATCTACGAGATGGTTGGACTCCACTATAATTGAGCCGTTATGAGCCGGATTTGGATACACCAACATTCCAAGTTTGGCTACCTCTGTAAGCCCCGAACTCTTGCAGCTATCCGCCTCAAGATATCGGACTGCTCTTCCTTCACAACCATGGCTATCCAACGCCTCAACTACAAAAGATGATTTCTTCTCTTTGATAATAAACTCAAAGCCCTTGGTTTTATTCTTGGTATTCCAACCATAACTAACAAAGCCACTTGTCGCACTAATTTCTACGGTGTCGCCAATGCAGTATGGGCCTTTAGGACTGATCTTGATTTCGATACCTTTTGCGCTCTTCTCAGAAATATAGATGCTGTCTCTGCAAACGTTGTTGTTGCTGTCTTTCACATCTAAATAGTACCAACCTGTTTTTTTAACCCAAAGACTTCTGCCCTTATGTCCACCGCTCCATTGGTATAATTTATAGCCATACTTCGCTTCTAAGTTTATGGAGTCGTGCCCGCAAAGTGTTGTAGACGGCCAAGCTTCAATTAGCTTTGGGCACTTGTCGCACGTATCTTTAACCGTAATCTTAATTTCGGCGCGCGATTCGCATCCATCTGCAGTAACAGCCTCAACCACGAAGGTTTGCGTTTCTTTGGGTTCAAAGGTAAAGTCGTTGTCTTCTTTCTTGCCGTACTTTCCAAAGTAGTAATACTTAAAGCCATACGTCCCTTCGATCGTAATCTTATCTCCGGGGCAAATGGTGTGATGTTTGGCATTCGACCAAAGCTCCAGTTTTTTATAGCTTCCTTTTCCAATGTAAATCGAATCGTAACAAACGGTACTATCTTTGGTGAGGACTGCAATGGAATACCAGCCGCTCTTTTTAATTACACGCACACGTTTCGTAGAACCATCTTCCCAGTAATAGCTCAAGTGGCCGCTTACTGCTTCTAAGATTGTTGAATCATGGTCTCCACATAATACTTTGTCCGGCCAAGCGCTAATAATAACTTTACATCCATCGCAACTGTCGTTTACCGTAATCTTAAACTCCTTTCGCAACGTACATCCGTACTTGTCGAGGGCATACACCACGTAATTTGTTGTTTTAGTTGGATGCAATACGAGTCGGTGGGTTCCCGAATCTCCGGTACTCCAGTAGTATTTTTTGTATTCTTTGGATACCTCAACCACAACGGAATCTCCTTTGCAAATCATGCCATCTTTAGCGCTCATCCAAATCGACAACGTTGTATTCGTTTTTGAAATCTCGATGGTATCAGAACAGGTATGGCCCGAGGTATCGGTAACCGTTACAATGTATTTGCCCGAATGCTTGATGATTCGAACTCGACCTGAAGCGCTGTCGGACCAAACATAGCTTTTATATCCGTTCTTAACTTCTAGAATTACGGAGTCTTTATCGCCGCATAAATGAGCGTTGGGCCAAGCTTCAATAATGCCATCGCATGCGGATCCTCCACTGCAATTTTTAACGGTATACTCAACCTTATGGGTTCCCCAACATCCGTTCGAATCTTGAACCGTGAGATATAAAGCTCCTGATTTAGTAGGCTTTGTGGCGTTACGCTGTCCCCAAACATTATTGCTCCACTGATAATATTTAAATCCTTTGCCACCGGCTTCAATAATGAGCGAATCGCCCAAACAAATGGTGCTCGACTTACCCGAAAAATAAAAATCCGGGCGAATAGGCTTAAGAAACTTAATCTCAACCGAATCTACATAGTAACTACCTCTAACATCCACGGCACCGCCATAATATTTGCCGGCTTTATGAACGTGAATGATTCGGGTGGTTTCACTGGTGCTCCACAGATAACTTACATAACCTTTGGGCGCTTCTAATTCAACCGTATCCCCTTCGCAACCTATGTAGGTTCCGTTGGGACTGATTTTAAAACCTTGACTAAAGGCCGAAGGTAGGATGGCGCAAAACGCCAAGGCGAGTACTAAGAATTTTTTAGATTTCATGCTGATCAAACATATTCGGAGCAAAAGTAACACCGATAACTTATTGATTAGAGTGGTACTTACAACAAAACGTTGCACGACGGAACGTAATTTTTGCAATTATTTTTAATTCTTTTATTTCCTCATTTTTGCAGACCACAAAAAGCACATGAATAAACTCACTTCACTCTTAATTGTTGGACTTTTAATTCCCTTATTTGGTATGTCTGAAATAATGTATTCCGTCTCTTTCAAAGAGTCAAATTCGCACTACGTTCAAATAACAATGAGCACTCACGTTACTAAAGGAGAGGCGCTTATGGCCAAAATGCCGGTTTGGGCTCCCGGCTCGTATAAGGTGCGCGACTTTTCGCAAAACGTTGATGCTTTTAACGCAACCATTGGAAGTGACAAGAAAGAGTGTGTGGTTGAGCGCATTACCAAAAATAGTTGGAAGGTTACAGCCGAAAAATCAGGAATTATTGAACTAACCTATAAGGTCTATGCTTTTGATTTGGGTGTACGAACCAGTTATGTAGATCAATACATGGCCTTTTTACACGGCACCAGTGCATTTATGTATTTGGCCGGAAAAGAGAACGATGCCATTGTTTTAGAAATCATTCCAAATTCTCAATGGCAAAATGTTGAAGTTTCTTTGCCAAAGATTAAAGGAGCAGTTCATCAATACTCGTGTGTCAATTACGATCTTTTGGCAGACTCGCCCATGGCATTGGGCAACTTTGATATTGGCAATTACAAAAGTGGAAACGTTGACCACAAGGTGGTTATGATTGGAACTGGGAATTATCAAATGGATAAGATTGTCGCTGATTTTAAGCTCATTACAGATAAAGAAGTGGATCTCTTTGGCGATCATCCTTCTCCACAATACATTCATTTTATTCAGAATGTTGATAATGGTGGCGGTGGATTGGAGCACCTGAACAGTCAAACCAGTCAGTTCAATCGCTTTTCATATACCGACGAAACCAAGTATCGCAACTTTTTGGGATTGATTGCACACGAATACTTCCATTTATGGAACGTAAAACGCATTCGGCCCATTGAGTTGGGACCGTTTAACTACGAAAATGAAAACTACACAGATATGCTTTGGGTGGCCGAAGGAATTACATCGTATTACGACGACTTGTTCTTGCGCCGCGTTGGCTTGCACACCAACGAAACGTATTTAAGCGCTGTTGCCACCAACATTAACCGTTTGCAAAACCAACCGGGACGTGCAGTGATGAACTTGGTAGAAAGCAGCAAGCTGGCATGGGTGAAGGCCTATCTGCCCAACGAAAACAGCAACAACGTTACCATTTCGTATTACAACAAAGGCATGCTGGTGGCATGGATGTTAGATATGGAAATAATGGAACGCACAACAGGCAAAAAACGATTGGACGATGTAATGCGCATGCTTTATGAGCGCTTCTATAAACAACAAGACCGTGGGTTTACGCATCAAGAATTTAAGGATGTGTGCAGCGATGTGGCCGGTTCGAGTTTGAAAGCATTTTTTGACGATAACGTGCATGGGACTGAGGAAATTACTTATCAGAAATACTTAGATCTTACTGGAATTGAGCTGGTTAATACGTCATCTACAAAATCAAGCATTGGCGTTAAGGTTAAATCCGAAAACGGAAAATGTGTGATTACTTACATTCACCCAAAGGGTTCGGCATTGGCATCTGGTTTAAGTGTAAACGACGAAATCATTGCCATTGATGACTGGCGTGTTAAAGGCGAATTAACCGATGATTTGAATCGGTACCAGGCTGAAGACAAGGTGGTTATTTTATACAATAGAGATGGAAAGCTTCGCTCCGTTGATTGCACAATTGAAAAAGATGGTGAAGTGAATTACAAGGTGGCTGTAAAAGCAGAACAAACTGAGACTCAGAAGAAGTACTTTGAGCTTTGGATGGGAGGGGAATAAGTTGAAGAAGAAGTTGAATTGCTTATAATTTCTATTTTAAACCTTTCCCGAGCTGAAGCACTGGGTTGTTCATAACCAACTCAAAGCGCAGGAGTTATGCCGTATAAAACCCAATCAGCCAACACCGTCTTCAAAATGAAGCTGTGGGATCTCCTTTTGATATTTTCGATCAATATTGAAGCTTACTCATAACCAAAAAACACCGGATACCGCAAGTGCTCGTTTTCATAACGCGGACTGTGCGTATAAATCCAATAGAGTTGTGCCCGAGGGCTATTGGCAAACGCTTGGTTGGATGCTTTTTCGGCATTGAATTTTGATCGTAAATCTTCATCGGTTCGCAATCGCTCAGCCGCTTCATCTTCAAAAACATAGTCGGAGTACCATTCTTTTTGTTGGAGGATGGCATCGAAAAAATTCCAATTGAAATACGAATCGGGAGCTTCTGGATGCAGAACTTCCAA
>JBLHHI010000037.1:0-26898 GCA_047614125.1 Bacteroidia bacterium
TTAGGTGATTTGCCCTCCACATTTAACTGGACATGGACAATAGTCTTAGACTCCGAAATTATTTCAGTAATACCATACACTTCAGTTGTTTTAACAGAAGGAACCCCTATTTCAGATTTCAGGGAGGACTTGATGTCCACAATGCGCAATTGTCATTTTGGCAATTATCGTAGTTACGTGGTTCGTTCAAAAATTGTGATTGATGAATAAGTTGAGGGTTGAAAGTTTTTGAAAGGAGTTGAAGAGTAGGTTCGAGTAGTGAGTATGTTTTGTGCTCCCTTCCTGTTTGAATCACGGATTTTACAGATTTAGTGGATTAAAAGGAGGATTACCTAGACGCTTGATCTAAACATTGTGCACTCCAAGGGTATTAGATTACCAATTAAAGCTTGATATACCAGCTGCATGACAACCACCCTATATCCAAATCCGTGCAATCCATTAATCCGTTAAATCCGTGATTCAGAAGGAATGTTCAATTCTACTTCAAATGTTTCTCCGCATGGTAGCTCGATCGTACCAGCGGGCCGCTTTCAACGTATTCGTAGCCCATGGCATCTGCCCAGTCTTTGTATTTCTGAAAGTCTGCTGGAGTAACGTAGCGGTCAACTTTTAAGTGGCGAGCGGTGGGTTGTAAGTACTGCCCCATGGTGATGATTCCCACTCCAACGGCGCGTAAGTTGGCCAAGGTTTCGCGAATTTCATCGTCGGTTTCGCCCATGCCCAACATCAAACCGCTTTTGGTTTTCATGCCAGCGTCAAAAAGATATTTCAGTACTTCCATGCTGCGGTCGTATTTGGCCTGAACGCGAACTTCTTTAGTGAGTCGGCGTACGGTTTCTATGTTGTGGGATACAATTTCGGGTTTTACGGCAATAATGGCATCAAGTTGATCCGTTCTTCCTTGAAAATCGGGTATGAGGGTTTCTAAGGTGGTTTCGGGATTAAATTTTCGGATTTCCAAAACGGTTTTGGCCCAATGGTTGGACCCGCCGTCCGACAAATCATCGCGATCCACGCTGGTTACCACGGCATGCTTAATGCCCATAATATTGATGGATTGCGCCACTTTAAATGGCTCCATATTATCGAGAGGTTCGCCAGCACCGGTGGCCACATTGCAGAATTGACAAGAACGCGTACAGGTATTTCCACCAATCATAAAGGTGGCGGTTCCCACACCCCAGCATTCGCCAATATTCGGACATTTACCGCTTTCGCAAATGGTGTGTAAGCCGTGTTCTTTAACGAGATTTTTCATCTCTGAATACTTTCCACCTCCGGCAATATCAACCTTCAACCAATCGGGTTTAACCCGTTTTTTCTGGATGATTTTAACCGGTTCTTTATTTTCGATTTTATTGGCCATAGCGTTCTGTGGTGCAAAGCAACGAAATATTTTTAACTAACCATTTTTTTGATGGAATTGGTAATAGGAAATGGTTATAAATCATACGAAATACGAAACATCAAATCTTGAAGATGTGACCCCTTCAGGGTCAAAACATGATATAAATATTTTGCTGCAAGATGTGACCCCTTCGGGGTCAGGAGATCTGTGGCTCTGTATCCTGATCATTTGTTGGATATGCAATTATTGACATGGTTGGACTAAGACAATAAGGTGCTGCTCCGATGGGGCTGGGTTTGTAGTTTCTACAAGTGTGGCCCATTCGGGGTCAGGAGATCTGTGGCTCTGTATCCTGATCATTTGTTGGATATGCAATTATTGGCATGGTTGGACTAAGACAATAAGGTGCCGCTCCGATGGCACTGAGTTTCTTCAATCATTCACCATTCAAAATAGATATCGCCCCGATGGGGCTGGGTTTGTAGTTTCTACAAGGTGTGCTGCCTGTGGGGTCAATGATTATTGTTAACCATTCCTTCTTCCTACTGCATTCTTGATGTTTGATCGACATGAATTGTTCGCACATAGTTGCCGTAAAACCAACCCTAAAGGGGTCGTATAAAAGTTGGAGCAAGATGTACATATATTAACCTTTCATCAAAATTCCGCAAGATTCTGCCGTGAACACTAGCATGAGGGGGCCGGTCGCAATTCCGTAATCAGCAACCGACCCCGAAGGGGTCGCATCTTGTAGAACATGAAATGGACCGAAGTTTCGACCCTGAAGGGGTCGCATAAAAGTTGGAGCAAGATGTACATATATTAACCTTTCATCAAAATTCCGCAAGATTCTGCCGTGAACACTAGCATGAGGGGCCGGTCGCAATTCCGTAATCAGCAACCGACCCCGAAGGGGTCGCATCTTGTAGAACATGGAATGGACCGAAGTTTCGACCCTGAAGGGGTCGAATCTTGCAGGATGCAAAACAAAAAGGGCCTAAAACGTGGCTCGGTAAATACCAATGGGCAATAAGCCGGTTTGGTAGGTGTACCGAAATTTGCCCGATTGCGCATCAAAGTTTTGCGCAAAAATGTTTTGCTGATTGGTTAAGTTCTGGATATCAATGCCCCATTCTTGAGTTAGTTTTTTGGATTGAACCTTATAGGCAATACGCAAATCAATTCGCTTGTAGTCAGGGTGTTGGCTCTTGAATATTTGATTGGTATAAACGGTTTCCGCTTGCATTATGCTTTTTTCCGTATCGATGGGTGTAAAGCGCTTTCCACCGTTCAACATTACCTTTAAATCGACCGTTAAACTGGGTTTTTTAACCTTTCCTTTTTTGTTTGTAGTCTGCTTAAAATAGAACTCCTTACCCACCAACAAGTTAAACGCATAACGCGAATCGAAGGCGGTTGAGCGCTCAATTCCAGCCGCATCTGTATACAGCGATCGATAAAAAGAATAGGTATTCAAAAAGTATAAACCCTTGCTTAAAAAGCGTTCAAAGGTTATTTCAAAGCCGTAGTTTTTTCCAGTCCCTTTGTTCACTAAGCTGTCTGTAAACTGAACACCAAAATCGGTACCTTGATTCAGCAATGAGTAATCCGTCCAATCTCCTGCATCTATTGGAACGTTGTATAAGTGCTGATAATAGGCTTCCACCTTTAACCGAGTATTCCGATTTAAACTTACATCAACTCCAAAAACATAGTGCAGGCTCTTCATAAAACTCAAATCTTGATTCATCTTAGTTTTAACCCCATTGCTGTCGGTTCGTTGTTCGTAGTACACGCGGAAAGGCGCTAGCTGACTGTGAACCCCTGCACCTGCATTTATGCTAAGCTTTGAATTTACAGCCCAAGATGCACCAAGTCGTGGTTCTAGCGATGAAGAGTTATTGTACAGGAAATGGGCGTAGTTCAAGCCGAGGTTGGCTCGCAACCGGTTGTTAAATCGATGGTTGAGATTCGCAAAGGTCTGTGAAAGGCTGGTTGAACTTTTTATGCTCGTTGGCGAAACCCAAAATCCATAATTGGTGTTGTAAAAACTATCCTTTAAATCGAAAAAGTAGTGATAATAACGCGTTCCAACTGACAAGCTCGTTTTAGAACTAAATTTATGCTTCAGACTTACAATTACGCTGTTTTTACCTTGAACCGAATTGTCGCGATACAGACCACCAAACTCCACATTCTCGCCTCCCACCAAATTAAAGGTATCAAGTGTTGTTTTCGTTCCGGCGGCATCGATAGAAAGAATGACCTTAAGCGTGGTATTTTCTCCCAACTTCTGAACTCGGGTTACACCCAAAACCCCCGTTCGAGTTTTATACACCAAGTCTTCCCGATCTTCTCGAAACAAATTATCGCCAGCCGATTGGCTTTGCAAGAGCGAAATGGTACTGATTCCACCCAAACCAAAGAGGGAAGTACTTCCTGTTTTATCTGGGAAGTTGAGTTTAAAGGTGAGATCTTGATACTTCGGTATGGCCGTTCCGGTACCAAAGTCCAAACCCAACGCATTAAATACACCCAAAGCCGAATATCGATAATTTACTAAAAAAGAAGATTTTGACTTCCTGCGAATAGGTCCTTCCGCCATTCCCTCAAAACCCGCAAAACCAATTTGCCCCAAAAACTCATGTTTGTTGTTATTTCCACTTCGAACTCCCAAATCAAACACGGCTGCATTTGCGTTTCCATATTCCGCGGGAAAGGCACTGCTGATAAAATCAGAGTTCTCTAACACGTTGTTGTTCAACATACTAATGGGCCCTCCGGTGGTACCCGCCGACGAAAAGTGATTTGGGTTTGGAATGTCTATTCCTTCCAATCGATATAAAACACCAATGGGAGAATTGCCTCGAACTACGATGTCGTTTCGGCTATCATCGGCACCTTGAACGCCAGCAAAGTTCTGCGCCATTCGAGCCACATCACCTCGCGATCCGGCATATCGCTGCGATTCTTCAATTGAAAAAGTTCGACCGCTTACACTAATATTGGTGTTTATGGTTTTCTTTTTATCGCGCTTTATCGAAATTTTAACCGCATCCAATTCATTCACGCTTTCAAACATCTCAATTTTGAGAACCACTTCCTTTGATGAAGTAATTTCAATTTGATTAAGGAGTACACTTTCGTAGCCCAGGTAGGTAATTCGAAAGTCATGCCTTCCAACTGGAACACTATTAATTTCAAACTCGCCCAAATCATTGGTCGATCCACCGCTTTTGTAAATGGCAGAATACACTTCGATGGTGGCTCCAACCAGCGGTCGCTCGTTCACCGCATCATAAATGCTGCCTCGTACCGTTTGTTTCAACTCTTGGGCTGAAGCCGATCCGATGCATCCAAAACATAGCAATAGTGCAGCGGCAAAAGCTCTAATGGGAGAATTCATGATGCAAAATTATTATTACTGCAAGGTTTTAGAAAGTTCAGCCAATAAATTCGACGCAGAACACGGATTAAATGATGAGCATTAGTCTTACTAAGTTCATATTCTTTGAGAACGATGGGTTGCTAACAACATTTATTTGCTCCAATACGTTGTTCTGGTCGGTTGGAAAGAACTTCTTTTCTACCTTTGTTAATCGTAAAATCCAATGAAGCTCATTATTAGCATTTTATGTGCATTTTTCATGCACGGCGCATTTGCGCAAAACAACATCCCAACCTATAAATGGAGGGTTCACTTGCCGTATAATGCGGTACACTCAATTGCAGAAACCCCAACCCACCTATTCGTTGGTTCAGAACGTGGTTTTTACAATTTCGATAAGAAATCGGGCGAAACCGCCATCTTTTCAAAGGTGAATGGCTTTTCTGATGTAGACGTGGCCAAAATCAAATACCACGAAAACCTCAACATTGTTTTTATTGCGTACGAAAACACAAACATCGACCTAATACGCGGCAATCGGATTGTGAACATTCCAGACTTGTATCGCGAAAACATCATCGGTTTAAAGCAGATCAACGACATTACTTTTAACGGGAATTTGGCGTATTTATCGTGCAGCTTTGGTGTGGTTATTATTGATTTAGCCACTTTCCAAATTAAAGACAGTTACTTAAACGTTGGAAGAAATGGAAAATCCGTGCCGGTAAATTCGTTGGGTTTTATGAACGATTCCATTTATTTAGCCACCAGTGAAGGAATAATGAGCGCTCCTCAAAGTGGCAAAAACTTAAGCGATTACAACTCTTGGAATTTAATTCGGGAAACCATCCCATTGGTGAGCAGAACCTTTGAATTGGAGGTATTTCATGATAAGTTGTACGTTGATATTGACAGCGTTATAGAAGTATACGACGGACAAAACTTTACTTGGAGCTATTACGATGTAAACGAACGACGCAATACGCGAAGCATAGAAGTGGCTCATAATCAGCTAATTGTTGGAAGAGCAGGTGAAATTGAAATTATTCAACCCAATGGGAGTAAACGCATTCAAAATGATAACGTTTTCAACTTCGCCACAATCGATGTTGAAGGTAATATTTGGAACGGTGGAGATTTTACCGGTTTGCAAAAAATAACCCCACAAGGTTCGTACAGCTTTGTTCGACCCAATGGTCCTTCTCGAAGCACGTCGTTTGCTATGAAGCCCGTTTTCGACGATCTGTTTGTGGTTGGCGGCGGCATGTCGCCTTCGCGTAGCCCCATTTTTAGTAAGGCTGGATATTACGTTTTCGACGGAACTCGTTGGGATGGGAAAGACGATGATCCACGCATTGAATTTGCGTACGACTTAGTTGCGCTTGAGCATGATCCGGGCAGCAATGAAGTTTTTATTGGATGCCATGGATATGGGCTCATCCACTTAAAAAACAAAGAGTTGGTGGAGCTTTACACATCGAGTAACAGCGGCTTATCGGATGTTTCGGGCTTTGTATTAATTGATGGAGTTGCGTTGGATGAACAGCGGAATTTATGGATTGCAAACAACGGAGTTGAAAAGAGCTTAGTGGTTCGAACCGTGGATGGAAAATGGAATTCATTTGAACTTCCAACGCAAGACGTTGCTGAAATTGTGGTTGATCGGCTTGGACAAAAATGGGTAGCCAGTCCAAAAAGTTCGAGTGTGGGTATTGTGGTATTTAAAGAAGAGGACGGCGTTATGGGCGAACGATTTACATCTCGTTCGTTGGTAAGTGCCAAAAATCAGGGAGGGCTTCCAACCAACATTGTTTTAGCACTTGCTGTAGATAAAGATGGCAGAATATGGATTGGCACCGATCAAGGAATTGCCATATATCACAACCCAGGAGTTGTATTTACAACCGATACAGATGCCAATCGGCCCATTATATCCGACAACGAAGATGTTGGCTATTTGCTTGGAAATGAAGTAATTAACGACATTCAAGTGGATGGCGCAAACCGAAAATGGGTGGCTACCAATACCGGCGCTTGGCTTATTTCGGAAGATGCAGGTCAAGTTTTAAAACACTTCACTACAGAGAATAGTCCGCTTTTAAGCAATACAATTTTAACCTTAGGCATAATGCCTGAATCGGGTGAAGTTTTTTTTGGAACGGATAAGGGAATCATTTCGTATCGATCGGATGCCTCGGAAGGAAGCGACAAACACGGCAAGGTGGTGTTATACCCAAACCCGGTTCGACCTGATTACAAAGGTCCGATTACCATTACGGGCTTACCTGAAAATGCCACGGTAAAAATTACCGACAACAGCGGAAGGGTGGTGTACGAAATGATAGCCAACGGCGGAACTGCCGTTTGGGATGGAAATAACTTTAACGGGGTTCGGGCGCAAACAGGTATTTACCTCTTTTTTACCGCCAATGAAGACGATGAAGATGCCATGGTATCAAAACTTCTTTTGGTTAATTAACGGTGTATGCTGCACAAGACCAAGGGCATCATTCTTAAAAATACCAACTACCGCGACAGCAGCACCATCACGCACATTTACACCGAAAAGTTTGGGGTCCAACATTTCATCATAAACGGAGTTCGAAGTCAGAAAGGAGCCATTCGGCCCAGCCACATTATGCCGCTCAACCTTGTAGAGCTCGTGATCTATAAAAAACCCAACGGCGGGATTCAGCAAATTAAAGAACTGCGGTGCAGTCCGATTTTGAAAAGCATTCATTTTCACATGATAAAAAACGGCATTGCCATGTTCATTACCGAACTGCTCAATGCCTGTTTACAAGAAGAGGAGGCTCAAGAAGACCTATTTCAATTTTTAGAAAACTTCATCATTGTTTTGGATTATGAAGATGCAAAGTTGGCCAACTATCCCAGTTATTTTATGATGCAACTCTCTGGTTATCTGGGCTTTCAGCCAAAAGGAAACTTTGAAGTACATCAAGCCTTTAACTTGAGCGAAGGCCGATTTATATCTGAAGACTACGCACATCCATACTGTTTAGACAAGGAACACAGCCATTGGTGGTGGAAGATGCAGCATACCAATTTAACCGATTGGGTAAATACTGCAATACCAAAATCGGTGCGAAACAGCTTATTAAACCAACTGCTCTTGTATTACGAATTGCACGGCCTGCACGGTCGTAAAATTAAATCGCACGAAGTTCTAAAACTTGTACTAAACTGATTTGATTCAGAGTTAGATATTCAAAGTGAAAGAAGCTATGAAGCGAAAATCAATTGTTGTTAAGGGACAGGTTCAAGGTGTGTTTTTTAGAGCATTTACTCAAAAAGAAGCGCGGAGGTTGGGCTTAACAGGTCACGTTTCAAATAAAGCGGATGGCAGTGTTTACATTGAGGCACAGGGCAAAGATGTGGTTGTTGAAGCCTTTACACAGTGGTGTAAGTTTGGATCACCTTTGGCAACGGTCCAAGAAATTAACGATGTTGATATTGATTGTTTGGATGAAGAGGATTTTATGATTTTGAAATGACCTGTATTTAGTAGTTTAATGATTGATTGAATACACCTTACTCAAGAGTTTTAGATTAGAAGGATCCTTATAACTGTATTGATATACCCCATCGCTGGAAGTAATAATGACTACATCCTTACGAGCAATAACATCATATGCCTTTATTTCTGGATATTCCGAAATAAGTTGGATGTCAATATCCCTTGGACTTTCTGCCGAAAACACCTTAAATCCATAATCACCTTCACAAATAAATAATGTGGCGTTATCAATGCCAAGACCCAATGGATAGGACATATCGTACTGCTTAATAAGATTTGGTATTTTTATGTTTTTAATATCATAAATGGCTAAAACATTTGTATTCCCACCACAATTGGTTCCTCCGTGGGTAGTTACATAAGCAAAATCACCTTGTGCAACAACCGGGTCACAGGACCGAACATGTGATGCAGAGCTCACATATTGAGGGTAATCTGGGTTTGAGGCGTAATCAAAAATGAACATCCCAGTTGTGGAACCAATAAAAAGATAGTTGCCCATTGGGTAGATCGTTTCTATGTTTTGCAACCAGCTGTTCAGTTCACTTTCTTTAGGGGTAGAAATATTGCTTGGGTTGGAAATATCAAAAGATAAAAGTTGCCATTGGTTAACGGCATAAATGTGATCGTTTACGAGAATCATTCGAGCAGTAGAACCAGCCGTTCCAGATCCTCCAAAGTCGGTGTTTGAACCAGATGCTAGAACAAAATCTTCCTGTACGCCAATACCCCAGGACCTTACACCTTCACAATTATACTCCTCTTCCGTAACCCATTCTTCGGTAACCTCGCTTTCTATAGAAATTTGATTGCCCGATATCTGGTACAACATTATGGCGTCTCTTTCACGGTCAACTATTTTAAATTGCCCAGAACCAACAGATTCAATAACAACCACATCATTGCCATTATTGGCATAAATGTAATTCCCCGCAACTACTACATCCGAACATCCTAGGAGTTGAATGAAGTGCATATTTACCGGACTTGAGGGATTGGAGTTATCTATAATATGGAACCCTTTTTGTTTTTCAACCACAAACAGCCAATTGTCTGTAGCATACAGCTTTCCTGCGTTTTCTATTTCCATTGGGCCGCTCACTTCAAAAGAATTTCTAACCTCCGAAACGGCAATAAATATAGGTGTTGTAGTAATTCTCTTATACGTTTCAGTGCACTTATCTCTACATGAGCTTAGACCGAGGATAATCAATCCAAATAACAAAAAAAGTTTCCTATTGAGATTCTTGATTAATGGAAAGCCACTCATAATTTTGTTATTTAACGGTTAAATATTGTAATCAAATTTAACTTAATTCAGAATTTACGATACATTGCATCTGTAATTATACGGTAAAAAGCATGAAGCTCGGATTCTCCATATTTTGTTTCTCAATTTTTGTTTTTCTTAGTTTGGAAACATTTGGGCAAAACACAACGGATGTGGTAGTTTTAAACAACGGCGATCAATTAACAGTGGATGTTATTGGATCCACCGATTCTACAATGACCATTGAATCTTCGAGTCTTGGTAGATTAACCATACCGCTTTCATCGGTTAAGGCAGTATATTATAATCAGCAGCCTGGTAACTACATAACAAAACGAAAAACAAGCCGCATGTTTACGCCAAAGAAATGGAGTAAATCAATGGGTGCCAGTTTTTCGCCGGCAGGATCCGTTTTTGAACTGTCTAGATTCGATTCCAGCAAGAATAGGTCGGCTAGTTTTAGCGCCGGGTATTATGTTTTTAGCAATTATGCCATGGAGGTGATTCCTGTTGGTTTGGGTACGTCACATTATTTAGCCGGCAACCATACGCCACTCTTTGTCTATGGAAATGCGGGTTGGATGATCAATACCTTAAGCGAACCTAGGTACCGACCGAAGCAATATTACAAGTTTGGTTTGAGGTTGTACGTTCCAAATAGGCGCCAAAGCCACCGGGCGCTCGCCTTTGATTTAGGTTATTTTGGAGGAAGATTTAACAGAGAGTTTATAAATTGGCAAGGACAACTGGTAAAACGAAAAGTTGATTTAAGAAGAGTAAATCTGGGGTTGGGCTATACGTTTTAGGATAAGTTCACACCTTGTATACCTATTATTTCCCTCTAACCACTTCAATTTTCTGTTGGAAGCTTCGCCCATCTTTGTCCGTTATTTTAAGTGTATACATGCCGGAAGTTTCTATTTGTATTCGGGTTTTGGGTTCTCGAAGCCGTTGTTCTACAATCTTTCTGCCCGTAAGGTCGTAGATTTCAAGTTTGTATGTTCCAGGTTGCAGAACTTCTATATCGATGTGGCCGTTGCTTGGATTGGGGTAGATTTTGAAATTTTTAAATGTTGAATGTTGAATGTTGAATTGAGAAAATCAACCAAGAACGAATCACTCTTTTCGCTTTTGCAGCCAAACTCGCTTATTAATTGCACCTGCCAATACCCGTTTTTATGGGGTGTAAAAGTTGGATTGGAAGTTGTAAAAATGCTATCGGCATAAAACCAGCGGTATTGATAAGCCATAACCGAGCTTTTGAGCACATCGGTGTTGCGGGTTAGGGTTGGTTGGTTTGGAAGTGGTTTTTCGGCCACATAAATGGTATCGTGCATTTGGCAGAAGGTTTTGTTGGTGAGCTTTACCTTGGTGGTTCCCGATGTTTTAACCACAAAGCTATCGATGTGGAAATGATCGTAATCTACCAAGGGGCCAAGGGCGGTATCGAGGTTGGGTTCTTCGCCGTTCCAGTGTACACAATGCAGGTTGCTGGGTGCTCTTAGTGTAAACGAATCTCCAGCACAGAAAAAAGTGTCTTTTCCCAACATATCTTTTTCCCACTTGGGCCGTAGGGTAAGTGTTTTGGTTACCGTATCAGCTCTGGTGGTGTTCCAAGCAAGGTGACTCACTTGCCACTTACCCGTATCCGGGAACTGGTAGGTGCAATGTTTGGTGAGGATGGAATCGTTGTAGGCGCCTTTTTTGAAAATCCACTTATAGCCGTCTGCATCAAACGTATCGCGGCCTTCAAATTGGTAGGTGTGGTTCCAGCAATCTTCTACATAGGCAAAATCGATGCTGGGCGTGTAAAAATAAGAAGCGTTAAAGGTGGGGAGGCCGTAGTTGCTCTTTCTATTGGGGCCAAGGTAAACGGCGTTTTCAATTAAACTATTGGGTTTGGCTTTTATTCCATCGTCAATAATTTCACCCAAGTAATTCTTTTCAAACATGGCCGTAAACAAGCGCTTGCCGTGGCGTTGAACTATGCCAACGGTAATGGGGTTGTTTTTGTGAATTAGAACTTGATTATGGGCAGCGTTGAGCGTATCTGTTGAGCCAATCTTTACTTGCAATGCTTTATCTCGAGCCTTTACATAAATGTATTGTTCATTTAATGAATACTCACAGGTGCCAACAAAGTCAATCAACATGATGCCTATTACCGATAGCTCACCCGTTTCTAAATTTCTTAAATATAAGTCCACCGATCGATCTAAGTATTTGCAAATTGAAAGATGATTGCCCGAAGGGCTGAATTTAAAACTAATGTAATCTTCAATAAAATAGTTAGGTAATTCTTGAACAAAAGGACAAATTATATTCTCACTAGAACTTAACACAAATGTGTAAAGTTTATTTGAGTTAGGAAATTGCGTGGTAACTAAGATTGCCCGATTATTTTGAGCAAATATGCTGTGCTGACCTTCTGAAGCTCTATTAAGCAGCATCTTGTTAAGATACACTTCTTTTAATGTATCATTATTTTTTGTAAAAAGGTTTATGTAAAAGCCTTTTTTTTGATTGGTTGTGGTTATCCAATAATTGTCCCCAATTACAGATACTTGTGCGGCTTGAAGGGCAGAATAATACCCATTCAAATCTTGTGAGTTTATTTTCTCGAAATTTGAATTATGCACGCTAATACCATCCGTAAACAGAATAGGTTCGCCATTTGCATCGGAATACGAACACGAGCTTTCTTGAATGATTTTTGGAAAAACAAACGGAATGATTGAGTCTCCCTTAAACCGCAACCCACAACTATCTCCAAAAATCCAGTTATCGGCAGTGTGGCAATTGGGGTTGGTTTCTGGGCATTGAGCGTAGGCAAATTGAGAATAGGCCATTAATAAAACCAAGTATATTAATAAGGTTTTATAGGAAGAATAACAATGTTTTAAGTTACAGGGCATGTACCGTTTGTGGTACAAAGCTAATCGATATCTTTTAAAAAATCTTGCAGGGAAATGTCTATCCAAACCCAAACAACGGAACATTTGCCATTGTACTACCGGAGGTGGATTTGAAGCAAGTAACAATTGAAATTTATGATCTGATGGGGCATTTAGTCTATCAAACCAATGAAATCGGGAACAGTAAAGTTGAAGTTAAGGTTGGTGATCTACGCTCTGGAACATACATCGTTCATTTTAAAACAAATTCGTTGAGCGAAGCTAAGCGTGTGGTTGTGTTGCACTCACTAATTTTATGGTATCATGATCTGGAAAATGTGACGCGGTGATCTTGCCAGAAATCGCTTTTTTACCATTTTCCAATCGCAGTAATAAGCAATCATTCAAAATATTTACGTGCTTTGTATAAAACTCATTTAATGCGCGTTGTAATCCTATCCTTCTTCGTATATTTCTCAAGTCTAACCCTCTTGCATGCACAAACCACTTACATCCCGTTTGATGATGATTACTACCATATAATAGATCGATACAACATTTTAAATGGAGAAGAGGGCTTGCTCAACACCAGCATAAAGCCCTACAACCGAGCGTTTGCAGATTCGTTTAGCTTGAAGCTATCCATGCAACAGCAAACGGAGGCTGATGCCTTTAATTGGAACTTTTTTGAACAAGATAATTGGGAAGCACTTCCGGACCGAAGAATTGCGACCATGCAAAAGAATAAGCCAAAGTGGAAGAATTTTTATCAATTTCAGAATTCATTCTTTTCTGTGTATGAGCCTGATTTTAAACTTATTGTAAATCCAGTTCTTGGTTTTGCCTCGGGCCAGCAGGATGTTGGAGATAGCAACATAAACTTATATCAGAGCACACGAGGCGCTGAGATACGGGGCAGTATTGGAAACAAAATTGGATTTTACACCTTTGTGAGCGAAAACCAATTTGCCTATCCAAATTATCAAAAAGAAGACATCGAGGCAACTTCTGTGATCCAAGGCGCGGGTTATATTAAGTCATTCGGAAACGGTGGATACGACTTTTTTAATGCCCGTGGGTATATCACCTTTAAGCCCATAAAGCAAATACAATTGCAGTTTGGTCACGACAAAAACTTCATTGGCAATGGTTATCGGTCTTTGATATTGAATGACTTTGCCAAAGAAAACCTCTTTTTAAAGTTTCAAACTTCCGTGTGGCGAATTAACTATATGAATCTGTTCTCTGAGTTAACCGACTTCCGATCACAGTCTACGGTAGATGGGCAGAATAAAAAATACGCGGCCTTACATTATTTAAACATCAGCATTATTCCTGGCAAGTTGGACGTTGGCTTTTTTGAAAATATCATTTTTGGAAGGAACGATTCAACACGCTCTCATGGATATGAGATAAATTATTTAAATCCCATCATCTTTTACCGCGCCGTAGAACACGGGTTGAATAGTACAGACAATGCCCTTGCGGGTATGGATTGGCGCTGGAATTTTGCAAAAGGAATGCAGTTTTACGGGCAGTTTTTGTTGGATGAGTTTGTTCAGGATGAGCTCTTAGCGCGCGAAGGATCATGGCGAAACAAGTGGGCTTTTCAGGGTGGATTAAAGGCCATTAACCTCTTTACCATTCCGAATCTTGATTTGCAAGTTGAAACAAATATGGTGCGGCCCTATACGTACACACATTATAAAGAAGATCAGAACTACGCTCATTTCGGTCAGCCGATGGCTCACCCCTTTGGCGCTAATTTTAGAGAAGTTTTAGCCATTTTGCGTTACCAACCCATTGGCCGTTTAAACCTGACAGCCAAGTATTTCAACATAGTTCAAGGGTTGGATAGTTCGAGAGATGCGACTACAACTCATTTTGGCGGCGATATTTTTAAAGATTACGGCAATCGGCCAAAAGATGTTGGATTAAAAATTGGCGATGGGGTGAAAAGCACTACTCAAATTATTGAGTTAACTGCTTCGTATCAAATGATGCATCGAACCTATTTTGATGTAAGATTCATTATGCGTAATTCTTCGCGCGAACTGCCATATACAGATCGTTCGTCTGCGATGTTGTTACTTGGATTGCGCATGAATTTGGCGCAACAGAAGTTGGATTTTTAGACTCCTATTGTCGAATACCGCTGTCTTATATTTTCAAGAGGAAGCAAAGCTTCCATACGGCTCATTCACACTTCCAAAGCTCTCAAAAAACAACTTAACTCCTTTTATTTCAGAGCCTTCAAAGTCGAAAGTTGCGTTGGATTCAGTATGAAGCTGGATAACTTCATCCAACATCTTATGCATGGCAAACTCCAATCTTCCCGATTCGTTTGAGGCGCCAAAGAGGTTGATGACTCTACCGTTTACGTTCAAAAAGAAACTCAAGGCCAAACAATCTCCGGCTTCATCTAATATCCGATAAATATTTCCTCGTTTGGATGCGAGGGCGTGCGTTATCAAGTTTTCAATTCTTTGAAAGTACGACGTCGGTAAATGTACTCGTGCGCTCAAACTAGATCGATAAAACTCCACTAACTCCGTTGGGCTATCCGCTTCTTCAAATATTAAATTGGAAGTCTTATTCAACCTTTTTCGCAAGCTTTTGTGGTAGTTGGCCCGTATTTCTTCGTAACTCTTGTTTAAGTTCAATACGAGATTAGTTCGCCTTTCAGCCAGCTCCAGCAAGTTGGCATTGTGAAAATTTATGTTAAAATGAACTCGCTTATATTGACGAGGAATCGCGTCCAAGAACTTTTGAACAATTTCGGCAGTTAAAGCATTGCCAAACACCCCAAGCTGTTGTGTAAACGGTGGTTGATAGATTTGTTGAAAGCCGAATAATTTGCGATTAAACGGCAGAGGACAAATGGCTTGATAATCATCTAAAACCAAAGCATTCCATTTACCATTACTGGTTATGTCTAAGTACCAAGACAGCGCGTATGGTAAATTTCCTTCACTAGTGTGCACTAGGTCATCCCATCGCGTAACATCAATTTCACTTCTTCGAAGGTGTTGGATTTTGGCCACCTTCTTTCGTTAATCTATTTCGTAGACGAGCTTCATAGTTATGGAAGCTGTTTTTTCTTTCGAACTGGTATTGAAGGTTCCACCCCAAGAGTATTCTTCGGCAGAATGTTGGCCCACAATTTGAAAAATTCCCATGCTTGCCGAGACCAAGGAACCAAGTTTGGCGCCAGAATTTTGAGCAATTTTCTCAGCTCTGGTTCGAGCATCTTCGGTGGCTTTCGAGATCATTTCAATTTTCAAATCCGCCAATTTTGTGTAATAATATCTGGGCGATTGAGAATACAATTGAACCCCTTTGTTTAAGAGTTCTGTGATTTCTCTCGAAATACGTTCCACCTTTTCTACGTCGCTCGATTTTATTTCAACACTCTGAGAGAGCGCATAACCGATAAATTCTTCCCCCAAGTAATTACCATTATCACCGTATAAACGCTTCGAACGTTCATCCGAATTAACTGAACTAAATACGATGTAATTCTTATCTATTCCTTTGGATATCAGATAGTTTAGGATTTCTTCCTTATCCTTCTCTAAATCTACAAAGGCTTGTTTCAAATTGTGATTTAATTTATTAAACCTGCCTTCCCAAACAATTAGATCCGATACAAAATCTGTTTCCCCTAACCCTGTAATGGCAATGTTGTTATTGGTTTTACTTCTGTCTACGTATGCCTTGCCCAATAAAAGAGCGGCAATAATTATGGCCAATCCAAAGATGGCCGCATTTAAAGTACGATTCATAAACTCTTTGCTGATTTGGGCGAAGTTACATGCTTTTTGGCTAAGTGTATTTAAACCTGAGCTCGATTAATATTTGCATGTTCCGATTTTTATAAAGTTCTTGTCAAAGCGACGCATTTGTAGGTTTACGTAGACTACCAAGAACTGATAACAAAGACTATGCTGCTTTATAAAATAGCTAATTCCTCGTTTCCTCTTGGCAACAGCAATCTGCTTCCTGAAAATCGTTCAAAATAGCCCGCTATTTTTTCACAATTTTCATTCGCATCTCCCTATGGTCAAGTGTTCTGAACCACAAGGATTAACCAAACTCAGGTTTTAACCAAAAGCCAGAACTGCCAACACAATTATTAAGATACCTAAGACGGTTTGAATAATATCCACTTTTTGAAGTCGCATTTCATCCGCCTTCGAAAAAACCCTTGTCAACTTCTGAGATGCCTGATGCTTATATGCTACCAAAATTGAAAAGACCAGAACCAAAAGCAACTTAACCCCAAGAAAGGATTTGATTTCCAAGAATTGCCAATGCGGTTTCATGAGCATCATTCCGGTTGCCACTAAAAGAAGAAGGCCCGCACTTATTATGTAATTTAAACGTATAAACTTAACTCTAAAGGCATTTTGATGTACTTCTGGAGCTTGGTGCAGCAAAAAGTTAAGAATAAGTTTGGATACGCCCAACCCCACACTAATAGCCATTCCAACAAAATGCAGGATAAGGAGGGTATTCCTCATAATTATTTAAAAATCAATGTATTAACAATTACCATTTGGCATTATTCAAGATGTTAGCAAACTCTTCGTTTAACACGGCATCCACCCCTTTTTCGGCTTTAATAAAAACCTGAAACAAGGTGTTGGGACCAGAATTAACGTACATATAAACTACATATTTTCTACCATTGTCTTTACGATAGAATTGGTACAATACGCCACCATCCAGATCAATTTTGTGTTCTCCTATGTGATCAACCTTCGATGCTTTTTTACCCTTCGTTCCTTTAATGTAATTTATTGCCAATAAATCCAAACTCCAGTCACGAGCACCTTTTACTTCGGTAAGGCATGAAACAGTGGCCATTACAACCATTTCATTGCCTTTCGAATCATAGACACCTCGTCGGTAAAAGTTGTCATCCGTATAATTCTTTTTCACCTTGCCGTGATCGTCGTGATCTGTATGTATCCAATGGTCGCCTTCAAAAGTTAGGCGGCTGCCACAGGGCAGCTTTATTTTTTGCACACGCCACTCACTCGCAAGATATTCGCCATTCTCATCATAAAACTTCCATTCGTTAATTCGAAGGTCCTCTTTAAAAACACCTTCTGAGGAAAGCTCTCCAGTTTCGTGATAATATTTTGCTTCGCCTTCCGCTTTTCCGTTCGTATAAAACATGTCCGTCTTGAGCTTTCCATTTTCAAAGTACCGCTTATACGGACCAGCTAATTCATTGTCTACATACGTCGATTCAAGTCGGATATTTCCATCCGTATAGTATTGATAATAAGCGCCTTCATAGGACCCATCGTTATAAGTACAGGTTAAACTCTTTTCACCATTGTCGTGAAAGTATTCGAAATACCCGTGCTTTATTTGATATGTATCGTCTGAATATGAACCTGTCATTTGCAGTTGACCGGACATAAAATAATCCCGAACAATAAAGGTGGTATCGTTGGTTTGAAATTGCTGACGATAATACTTTGCTCCACGTTCTGTTGGGATTTCGTCCCAACTTTGATCGAAATAAAGGGTAGTGGTGTCTTGGGCAAAAACGGTTTGAGATGCTATTAACAGTAAAAAAATAGATTTAAGTGTCTTCATTGTTTGAGGTTGGATTGAAAGACAATGTTATGAAACATATCTCAAAACACCATAAAATGGATATTGAAAATTTTATTTTGTTGCGGTCTTCAATCCCAGTTCTTCTGCAAGAAAATGCGCCGTGTAGCCAATACCACTTTTAGCAACTTTCTCGGGCGTTCCGGTAATGAGAATTTCTCCCCCACCTTTACCCCCTTCAGGTCCTAAATCGATTAGGTAGTCGGCCACCTTAATAACATCCATATTGTGCTCAATAACCAGCACTGAATTCCCTAATTCAACGAGTTGATCTAAGACTTGAAGAAGGATTCGGATATCTTCAAAGTGCAGGCCAGTAGTGGGCTCATCCAAAATATAATAGGTATTTCCCGTGCTTATTTTGCTCAATTCACTGGCGAGTTTTACGCGCTGAGCCTCGCCGCCAGATATGGTTGTGCTCGATTGACCCAAGGTAATGTATCCTAAGCCAACATCAAAAAGCGCTTTTAATTTTCTGTGGATGGTTGGTATGTTTTCGAAGAAATGAACGGCATCTTCCACACTTAAATCCAGTACGTCTGATATGGACTTGCCACGATATCGCACTTCCAAGGTTTCGCGGTTGTAGCGTTTACCAAGGCAAGTTTCACATTCAACTTCAACATCCGGTAAAAAATTCATTTCAATGACTCTTCTTCCGCCTCCTCGGCACGTTTCACATCTGCCCCCTTTAACATTAAAAGAAAATCGTCCAGGCTTATATCCACGAATTTTAGCTTCGGGCAAATCACTGTACAGGGCTCGTACATCTGTAAAAAACCCAACGTAGGTTGCAGGATTCGACCTAGGAGTTCTTCCAATGGGTGATTGATCAATCTTAATAACCTTGTCGATGTGTTCGAGACCGGTAATCTTCTTAAATGCGAGCGGTTTTTTCCGTGATTTGTAGACAAACTGCGACATTAACGGATGTAAGGTTTCGTTGATTAAGGTGCTTTTGCCGCTCCCTGAAACCCCACTTACGCAGGTCAAGGTTCCTAAAGGCAAACTAATGTCAACATCTTTAAGATTGTTTCCTGTGCAACCACTTAGTTTAATCTTTTTTCCGTTTCCCTTTCTTCTTTTAGACGGCGTTTCAATCTTTTTTTCTCCTCGTAAGTACTGAGCAGTTAGGCTATCCGTGTGTTGCAAGTCTTGCCATGTTCCCGCTGATGTTATTTCGCCTCCATGCAATCCGGCTCTAGGTCCAATATCTACCACATAATCACTTTCAATAATCATGTCTTTATCGTGTTCTACCACTATAACGGTATTTCCAACATCACGCAGATTTTTGAGTGATCGGATAAGCCGTTGATTATCACGCTGATGCAAGCCAATGCTGGGCTCATCTAAGATGTACAAAACCTCTTCAAGCTGCGACCCAATCTGAGTGGCTAATCGGATGCGCTGCGCTTCACCGCCAGAAAGCGTACGAGCTGGATTGTTCAAACTCAAGTATCCCAAACCCACATCGGTTAAGAATCGAACTCGATTTTGAATCTCCTTTAAAAGTTCCCCAGCAATCACTACTTGCCGCTCAGATAACTTAGGCAGCAAGCCATTGAGCCATTCGTCGAGCTCCGAAATATTCATTTCCCCTAAGTTTCCAATATGCTGACCATCGATGAAGAAGTTTCTGGCTTCCAACTTTAATCGAAAACCTTCACATTCTTGGCAGGTGTTCATAACCATAAATTCCTCAGCCCAATCCTGCAAGCTGTCTTGCGATTTCTGCAAATAGGAGTTTTGAACCATTGGAATAACCCCTTTAAAGGTTGTTTCGTACGTTTGCTTACCACCTCCAGCATATGAGTGCGTAACTTCAAATTTCTCTGAACTTCCATGTAAGATGCTATTTAATGCTTCTTCACCCAGTTTCTCGATTGGGTCAGCTAAGCTAAACTTTAGAATTTTAGCCATGGCTCGCAATTGCGTAAAAGTCCAGTTATCTCGAAAGGTTCCAAGCGGCGCTATTCCACCTTTATTGATGCTCAATTTCCGATTTGGGATCACCAAGTCCTCTTCAATATCAGACGTAACACCCAATCCACCACAAGCCGCACATGCACCATAGGGCGAATTAAACGAAAAAGTGTTGGGTTGAGGTTCATCATAAGCAAGCCCGGTTTCGGGATCCATTAAATTCTTGCTAAAATGCCGGATTTCGTCGGTCTCATAGTCCAAAATCATTACCACGCCGCCTCCGGCTTTTAGACCGGCTTTAATGGCTTCGGTTACTCTGAATTTATTTTCGGGTGCAATTTCAATTCGATCAATAACCAACTCAATATCATGAACCTTGTAGCGATCAATTTGATAGTCTGGTTCCAACCGAATTAAAGCTCCATCCACCCGCATACTCGAATATCCCTTCTTGAGGTAGCTCTCAAAAAGCTCTCTATAATGACCTTTCCTACCCCTGATTATTGGAGCAAGAACTCCAATTTTTTTGCCTGTAAAGTCTTTTAAGATCAGGTCGTTTATCTGATCTTCGCTAAAGCGGATCATTGGTTTATTACTCAAGTAGCTGTATGCCTGCCCAACTCTAGCGTACAAAAGTCGAAGAAAATCGTAGATCTCGGTAATGGTTCCAACGGTAGACCTCGGATTTTTACTGACCGTTTTTTGCTCGATGGAAATTACCGGACTCAAACCATCGATTTTGTCGACATCCGGTCGCTTCATATCGCCGATGAATTGTCGGGCATATGCAGAAAATGTTTCCATATATCGTCTCTGCCCTTCTGCAAAGATGGTGTCGAAGGCCAAGGAAGATTTCCCACTACCACTTAAGCCCGTAAAAACCACAAGTTTACCTCGTGGAATTCGAAGATTCACGTTTTTGAGATTATGCTCTCTGGCGCCTATTACCTCAATTTCGCCTTCTGAAAAAATGTTGTTGTCTGTTGCCAAAATATTTGAAGATGGCAAATTTACATTAATAACTGAGGTCGCTTAAGGAATCACTGAATAAAAGCTAAAAGTTGGTGGATATAGGTTATTCGACGACGAGTTGAAACCCGTCGGTAATCATACCACAGACGCTTTGAGTTTCCTCCTGCTTTAGCTGGAGGTACAAGGTTCCACCATTTCCAAATCGACGGGTTAAAACCACGTCGTTACTCATACCACTTAGGCTGTGAGTTTCCTCCCGCTTTAGCTGGAGGTGCCAGGTTCCACCATTTCCTGATCGACGGGTTGAAACCACGTCGTTAATCATACCTCAACTGCTATGATTTTCCTCCTGCTTTAGCTGGAGGTTTAAGGTTGTACCACTCCACTGACTTCCAATATTTTCAGTTATTATTTTTTGCTGCCTCCTTTGCAATGTCAACATCAATAAATAAATCTTCATACGTGTTTAGCTCATCGTTAAGCGCATGTTCTATCGAAAATCCACGCTTTTTCCCGTCGTGCTCTTCATCATTTACAGCGTTTTCTTTATGAATGCTAACGCCATGAGCAATGTTGTCTTTTACCGACTTTGCAGCGAGGTTTGAAATGTATTGAATGATTACTTCAATTTGTGTGGTTTCATACTTTTCTTCATCATTGCCTTTGAGCCGGAAGAAATGATCCCAGAACTGCGCAAATTCATATTCCAGCTCCTTTATAGCTGGATCAAAACCGGCAAATACATTCTTGTGAAAGATTTCGCCCATCTTGTTTGCAACATTCTCAAAAACTCCACCCTTTTTATACGAAACTTCGTGTTCAAACTGCTTATAAACGTTTACCATTGACAGATAAAAGGCATCTGTACTTGACAAGAATTTGTCTTCTTCTTCAAATTCGAGATAGGGGGTTTCACCCAAATGGTTTACCACCGCCGACCAATATTGCAGCATGCTTTGATACGTTTGACTCTTTAGCTTTTGGCCTAAACCAAACGATTTTTGTGCCTCTTCACCCCCAGTAACGATATCGATCAGCGAGGTCATTAGGGTTTTTCCGAAGGATGTTATTTCGATCATATTGTCACATTTAAATTTTTAAACGCAAGGCAAAAAGAAAACTCAATACCGAGGCTCCAAAAACCTGCCCTGTTTTCAAACCCAGGTGATTGATTGTATTCGTAAAATATAACAACGGAAGCACAATGGCCGCGGCAATTAAGAAATAGGCAAGTTTCAGATCTGAAGTACGCAGTGGGGCTTGCATGGCCCAATCTCGATGTTGAACAGACATTCGCGCCATTTGCAACAACTCTGGTAAAGCGGATATAACTTCTGGCAAGTGGTGTATTTAAGACATCACACTTTCGTACGAAAATTCTTCGATTAATTCATCCATCGTCAATTTCCCCAGTATCTTTTGCGTTTCCTCTTTCGTTTTAAAGTCTGGGCTGATTTTTAGCAATACGCTGTCCAGCGTAAACATGGTTTTGTAGAACAAGAAGACGTTATCCGGAAAAGTGATATTTCCGAGCAAAAGCCATGGAAGTCATGCAGAGTTTTGCAGAACTCTTGGCCGCCATGCCGGCATTGGTATCTTGCATTCGTTTAAGGTGAAGGTCCAATTCTAGTTTGGTATCTCTTAATAGGGCATCTCGATTTGATTGTGGGCTGGCTATTAAAATGTCTGCATAAATTTCCGCAGCTTTTTCGGTCTGAGCTATTACCAAATCTTAGAAGATAAACTACCTCGCAGCACCGGAAATGATCGATAAATTTGGGCACAACAACTTATTAACCTGAGTTCGATTCATATTTTGAATTCAGGTTATTAATGAAGGAGTTGAGCTTCAAAGCTTGCTCCCGTTACTGAAAGAGAGTCATCCGGTTTCCAGTCGATTTTTGTGATTTTTAAGCGATGTTGGTGCGGTATCTCCTTCTGCGCTGCGGGCTATTCTTCCTCAACTTTTAGTATTGCATAAAGAGTTGAAATGGTTGGATTGGCCTCCTTCACTTTCTAAATATTTTGTATTGTGCGGCTTGCCCAAAGGGTTCGAAAGTGCGTTTATAAACATGTTGTTGGCTTGGTTGTCTTCGTTTGAAACAAACGTTACCGTTAAATCGAGATCGATGCATGCTTTGCGCGTCGTTATCAAAGATTATCCAGATTTGCGCCAAGAGGTTTGTGATGCTGCAGGCTTATTGAGAACCTGAGTTCGATTAATCTTTTGAACGAAGCTTGGTTGCCTTCATCTCCGATTTGAATAAGCTGGCTTAAGAAGTTAGCTTTTTAAGAAGCTGTATTGCCGCTAAGCTTGGGCTAATGCTTCCGTCTTGAATTTGTTTTTCTAAACGTTGCTTGACCGTGTTCAGCTCTTCATTTTCGTTTATAAAACTTTGCAGCATGCGGTTAAATTCTTCATCGAACCATGCCTTTAATTGTGCTTTTCTTTGGATGTCAAATGCTCCCGAATCTTTGGTAAGTAACTCATATTCAGAAATATGACTCCACACATCCAACAAACCTTCTCCCGAAATGCTCGAACAGGATTCGACAGCCACCTTCCAGTTTTTGCGAACTGGGTGCAACAGACTTAACGCCTTGCGGTATTCAGAAACCGATTCTTTGGCCAACCCAATTTTATCGCCATCCGCCTTGTTCACCACCAGTAAATCTGCCATTTCAACAATCCCTTTTTTTATTCCTTGGAGTTCATCTCCAGCACCAGGTTGAAGCAGAAGCAGGAAGAAATCCACCATAGAATGAACCGTGGTTTCACTCTGTCCAACTCCTACCGTTTCTACGATTATTACATCAAAGCCTGCCGCCTCACACAGCAAGATGGTTTCTCGAGTTTTAGAAGCCACCCCGCCCAAGGCATCTCCACTGGCACTTGGGCGGATGAATGCATTTGGATTGATGGTGAGTTCTGGCATTCGAGTCTTGTCGCCCAAAATACTGCCACCGCTGCGCTTACTGCTTGGATCAATGGCCAAAACCGCTACTTTTTTATTGTAGTTTTCAATAAGATACGTGCCGAGCTTATTTATAAAAGTACTCTTACCAACGCCGGGGGTGCCCGTAACGGCTATGCGAATGGAGATGGATGGATGATTTAAACATTCGGCTATTAATGCTTGAGCCTGCGCTCGATGATTTGGTAACGCGCTTTCTACCAAGGTAATCGCACGAGCAAGTGCCGCCTTACTTCCCGATTTTACACCTTGTACCAACTGCAAATCCAAGTCCATGGGTTTACGACAGAATTAAGTTTCCAATTAAGAAATAGAGAAAGAGCCCAATTAAGTCGTTGCTGGTGGTAATAAACGGACCGGTGGCTAAGGCTGGATCGATCTTAAACCGATCTAAAATCAACGGAATAAATGAACCCATCAAAGATGCAAATATGATGGCTGATAGTAAGGAGATACTCACCACCACAGTAATTTCAGTTCCAATACCCGAAACCAAACCATATACCAGCACCAAGGCCGAACATACTAAGCTGTTGATAAGCGCCACTAAAAACTCCTTAGCCAGTCGATGCAAAATTGGCGTGGAGCCCAATGTATTGTTTGCTAAACCTTGCACGACAATGGAACTGGATTGCACCCCGGCATTTCCACCCATTGCCATAACCAGCGGCATAAAAAAAGCAAGGCTTACGTTTCGAGCAATTTCTCCTTCAAAGCTTCCAATGAGCATGGAGCTAAATACTCCTCCCATTAAACCAATTACCAACCATGGCAATCTTGCTCGAGATAAAATCCAAATCTTATCAGTTATGGCCACATTTGAGGAAATTCCCGAAAGCATTTGATAATCTTTGTCGGCTTCTTCTTTAATAAAATCCACCACGTCATCGATGGTAACACGTCCCACTAAGCGCTTTAATGAATCGGCAATGGGCATGGCTACCAAGTCGTATTTGTTCATCGTATTGGCAATATCTTCGGCATCATCGTGTACATTTCCGTATATCACATTGCTGTCGAAAATTTCGGATATTGGAGTCGTAGCTTTAGCCAGGATGATTTTTTTAAGCGAAACCCATCCCAATAAGATGTTGTTTTCATCCACCACATAAACGGTATACACCTTGCTAACCTCTTCGGCTTGTTCTCGAATCTCTTCGGTGCACCGTGCCACATCCCAATTAATGTTCACTTTTACCAGCTCCCCAGCCATCAATCCGCCCGCCGAATCTACGGGGTACCGCAGCAAGGTGGATATGAGCAGCGATTGTGCGTTATCAGGCAATAAGGTTAGGATCTCGGCGCAGTGGTCTGTGTCTACCTCACTCAATACATCGGCGGCATCATCGCTGTCCATGTATTGAATAAACTGGTGCGCAATTTGTTCGTTCGAATATCCTTTAAAAAAGCGCAGTCGAACATCGGGTTCGAGTTCCGCCAGAACATCTACTTTTTTTTCGTTCGAAATGAGCGAGGTGATGTAGATGGCTTGTTCGAGTGTAAGGATGTCAAAAATTTCGGCAATATCAGCGGCGTGAATTCGCTCCAACACTGGTTCGAGCTCATCAACACGCTCGGCAACAATTTGTGCGAGTAATTCTTCCTCAAATTCTTTGGTGAGCTGAAATTTTTCCATCTTCTATGTGATGCACGAGAGCGCGAGCGCAAGTTACATGGAATTTTTTGAAGGATAAAGAAGATTGATGTTCGCAATACAAAGGTGTCCCTCCGATGGAGCTGAAAGCACTAGACTTTATTGAACTCAGGTCTTTAGCAAGCAATTCCGAATTTTTCATTTACCAAGTTTCTTTTACGCCTCTAACCCTATCAACAAATATTGAGGCTTCAATTTCGTCTGTTCCGAATCTCTCCTTGAATTTTGCTGCGATTCGGTTTACCCAATCATAATAGCCATTCATTCCTTCTGCGTTAACAACATCATGGGCAAATTCGATGGCATAATAATGTTCCTTCTTTGAAATTTCGTTTTGGTCTACTGGGGGGATACAAAAACCCCATTTGACACAGAGATCAGCAAGGAGATATATTAATTCTCTTTCCATCGGAGGAACGTCTTTACCAACTTTGAATCCCATTTAATTTTAATTAAACTTAACGATGTGACTATGCACCGGGCACTTGTAGGTGCAAAATATCAAATCTAACCAATTTCGATTTGGGCGAAACATCAACTTTAGATTCAAAGCTTTGTGTTGTCGTGAGCGCAGAATATTAGCTGTATAGATTGTGAGGTAGCTTTATTCATTGCAATATTTTTCAATATAACTTTCTCCGTTTTTACCTGCCCTTGACCAATCTTCACAAGCTTTATTCAAGTCTCCATTTGCCATGTAGGAAATCCCCCTATTATTATACCTAATCAATTTATCCTTTTCGTCTTTTGAATACTGGATAGACTTTCCCAAATCTTGAAATCCACCCTTTTTGTCAATTTCTGAATGTATTTTTATTAAACCTCTTTCATGCAAGATAATTGCATTTCTCGGTTCAATTTGATCTGCATCATTTAAAAGTAGTATTGCCTTTTCAAATCGTACCAATCCTTTGGCATTTTCTTCTAGAGCTTGTTTATAAAGATGCGAGACCTGTGGGCTTTTTATCGCATCAGCAGTCTTGTGCCCGAAAATTATGCCACATGAGCTAAATCCAAGGATCATTAGAATTACCGATATAACTGTTTTCATTCTGTTCTTTTTGTTACTTTCGGTTTACAGCTACAAGAAGTTGGCGATTTCGAAGCACTAAACTGTCTGCCACCACCTAATTTGATGCGATCGCGATTACCACTCGATCGAACAACCTGGTACCAAAAAATCTTCTGTTGAGCTTATAACCTGAGTTCGATTAATCCTTGCGGTTCAGAACGCTTGTCAATAGTGAGATGCGAATGAAAATTGTGAAAAAATAGCGGGCTATTTTGAACGATTTTTAT
>JBLHHI010000038.1:0-26796 GCA_047614125.1 Bacteroidia bacterium
TAAAAAAGGAGCCCTTCATTTTGGAAGAGCTCCTTTTTTTTATAAAGATTACTGACTTTAGAAAAATCTTACTTCTTCAATAAATCTCTAATTTCAGATAACAAATCGTTATCAGAAGGACCTGCAGGTGCTGCAGCCGATGCTTCAACTGGAGTTTTTGTTTTGTTGTACGCTTTAACAATTCCAAACAAAACCAAACCGGTTGTAACCAAGCTTATAATACTATTCACCCATGCGCCCCATCGAATGGCGTTCTCTGCCTTAACCACTTCCCCAGCCTCGTTCATTTCTGCCGCGGAAAGAATCACTTTTAAATCAGCAAAATCAGATCCACCTGCTAGATGACCAACCATTGGCATCATGATGTCAGTTACAAAACCATTCATAACCAAGCCCAATGCTCCGGCCAAAATAACCGCAACAGCAAGATCAATCACATTGCCGGTCATAATAAAATTTTTGAATTCCTTTAACATAATTTTTGTTTTTAGTGTGGTGCAAAAGTACAAAACACTTAGTGTGCCTTATACACAATCCGGAAAAACCCTGTCATAGCCCGTACGTATGTCTACATTTTTTGATACAATTCTTCAGGAACTCCCTTCCGATTTACGTATATGCAAACCGTTTTCATTCTCATATATGCCTCAGAAATAAGCACATAACCTTCAATTCCCATCTTTTCGCTCCAAGAGTTTTTAGTTATGTAAAACTTTCTCCCATCTTCCGAAAGAACCAAACCAACCACGTGCATTAGATGATCATCGGTAGTGGAATAATTGTCGAATGCCGCTTGACGTAAAAACGCATTAACCATTTGTTCCGGTGGTAGAATGGGTAATTTCATGAGCGCTGCTGTGTCGGTGGTCATTAATGCATAGCCACTTCGCGCCTGAAAACCAACTTCACTTACGTCTCCATCCCACTCTATGCTGTAGCCATTTTTCAAGGCATAATTCATCGTTTCCATCATTTCATCGAGCGTGGTATTAAAATACTTTCCGTCCGAAAAATTATCGGGTACTTCCACCACAACGTTTTGATACAACGGTTGATGCGTAAATGAGGTAATTCCGATGTAATTACTTGGCTTTAGTTCAAGCATTTCTGCAAATGACTTGGCGTTGTACGATTGGCCTTTATATTTAAAAACTGCCGGAACTTCTCCCAAGTGCTTATCTATAATGGCTGCAAAACCGGCCTTCCAATGTGGATCGATCTGCTTTGCCTGAATCATTTGATCCAAATACGATTTCAATTCCTTTTCCAGAACCCTGTGATTATGAATGCTGTCCTTTGCCTTTCCCGGATAGGCCTCTTCGGGCATTGCTCCATATTTCAAAAAGGAAGCAAACACATCATGCCCCAAGCTTCCCTGACTAAAATTACTTCCTCCATGATAACGAACATACTTTTCTGCCTTTTCCATGTAGATGTTGCGCACGGTAAACATTTCGGAAAGGTCGATGTCTTGACCAATGACTTTTTGCACCTCCGATTCAATAAACGACGAGGTTGAAAAGCTCCAGCACGTACCGGTTTTGCCCTGGTTTTTAACAGAGCTGGCTGGACATTGTGTTATTTCAATAAAGCCGTCCGGCAGTGTTTTGATTTGTGCGTTTGTTAAATTTAACGCGGCGCTCATTAAAAAAACTGCGGCGGTGACCATGTATTTCCCTTGATATTTCATTTGATACTTATTTTCTGTTACTGATATATTGCGAACCCTTTGTTTCAACCAATTACTTCGTAGAATGCCTTAGTTTAATAGATGCTGAATTTTTTGAAATATCTCGGTGTTGTCGTACACACCGATGAAATTTTTAGCTCCTGGTCCGCTGGCGAAAACTGGAACTAAGGTTGATGTATGTCCACCCGTAGAAAACTTAGGCTCAATAGTATTATAATCGGTATACTTCACTCCTTTGGCATCGGTCTTTTTTGCCGCGGCAAGAGCAAGTCCACCCGTTTCATGATCGGCCAAAACGATTACGAGCGTATTCCCATCCTGCTCTGCAAAATCTAATACCTTACCAATCACATCGTTAAAGTCAATAAGCTCTGTGAGCACGTAGTTGTAGTCGCCGGCATGTCCACCCCAATCTATTTGAGAACCTTCCGACATAAGAAAGAAACCTTTCGACGCGGGCACGTTTTTCAAGAAATCGATGCCCAACAGAGTAGATTGAGTTAAAACATCCGTTCTTCCTTCCGATATTTTTGGAAGTCCATCGTTTGCCATTAAAAATCCGTACCGCTTGGCATAGTTGAAATCAGGAATTATTTGCAAGAAATCCGCCGTATCCAATATGAGATTATTGTTTCCAACAATTTCATAAAAAGGTCTAAAATATTCCCTTCCCCCGCCTGCAAAGAAATTGACCTTGGAAGTTATAAGTTGGGTGGCAATGTTGGTTTCTTCTGAGCGATGTTTTGCATGGGCATAAAAAGCAGCCGGTGTGGCATGCGTAATGGACGAAGTAGACACCATGCCGGTGGCATACCCTTTGTACGAAAGCAGCTCAACCAAGTTGGGGATAGCCAACGAATCCGGACTAACACCCACCGCGTTGTTGTAGGTTCGCATTCCACATGCAAATGCCGTAGCTCCTGCCGCCGAATCCGTAATTTTATCCGATGCTGAGGCCGTGGTCATAAGACCAATGTATTGGAAGCGTTTAAAGTGATTCGTCACATCTGCCTGTTCAAATAGGGCAGAAACTTGTGTAAGCCCCATGCCATCTCCAATGAGTAGGATGATGTTTTTGGGCTTGATTTCAAGTTCTACCTCAATTACTTTTGGTGGATTCGGTACTGGATTTTGCGTGTCTCGTTTAACCGAGCAGGATGCAAAAAATATGAGAACTCCTAAAAGGGCAATTCCAAGTGTGCGCATTTTTTTATCTTAATGCGCAAGTTTAAAACTAAAAGCTCAAAACTTACGCACCACTTTGCTCAAAGACTTCGATTTGAAAAGAAAGAGTGCTGGAATAAGCAACAACATGAACCATCCAAGTACAAAGCTCTTGTTCGATTGCTGTGCTTCGGTTTGTTTGGAAGTAAGAATTAGAGGCAAGGTTTGGGTTTCGTTTTTAGCAAGATGTGCCTTTTGCAGGTTGGAAGAATTTACTGCTGATTGAGCTTTTTCTTGTTGCTTTGCTCGCTTCTTTTTACGTTTTACCTTACGTTGATTCTGGCCCTTCTTCATTTTTATAACTGGCTGTTTATCAATGTGTTTAACCGTCGTTGTGTCTTCAGTTGTTCCAATGGTCGAATCTTTTTTAATTACCAATGTTGTATCAACCTTGCCTCTGGTTAGATCTACATTTTTGATCTTGTCGTAGTCAATTACCATTCCCAAATTATCCAAACTCGTCCAAATAAACGCAGTTGAAGTATTGGCTAGGTTGCCATTGTATATTCGTTTGGTTTGAGCCTGCAAACTGCCAACAATGAGTAAAAGGATTGCGATGAATTGAATTTTTAATTTCATAAAGAACCGAGCTGGTTATCTTTATGTACGTTTGAACTGGACTAAGGTTACACGATGTTAATTTGCATTCTTAATAAATAATGGATACCGAAAAGTCGATATTAAATGCACTTTTAGAAAAGCGTTGGCTGCGAGGAGTACTTCTAATTTTTGGCCTTTTCATTCTATTGTTTGCGTTGAGTTTTCCATTTCCGGTGCATGTTATCCCACCATTCTTTAAAGCCTTGGATGCCATCTTCGTACCCCTGGCAACTTTTATTTCCACCCATATTTTAAAAACCGACCTTGCCTTTCAACCCGGTTTTATTTCGGATGGATTTCTGTTGTACGTTCATGTTGTTGTTCTGCTCATACTTGCAATAACCGTGGGATATTTTTTGCGCAACATGCAATTTAAGTGGCTGAAAGTCTTTGCTTTAATTGCAGCTACCGCCGCTTCATACTATTTGGCATATCACCTCTTGGGTTATGGATTTAACAAGCTTTTCAAATGGCAGTTCCCCATGCCCGAGCCCAATTTGGTTTATACCGAATTGGGTCAACTAAGTCCCGACGTGCTGTTTTGGAGCGCCATCGGCTCGTCGTATGGATATACCGTTGTGGCTGGTTGCTTTGAAATCATAGCAGGCACCTTATTGCTGTTCCGAAAAACACGTTGGATTGGAGCTCTATTGGCCGTTGCAATCATGAGTTCCATTGTTCTAATAAACGTGGGCTTTGGAATTTCGGTAAAGGTGTTTTCAATGTTCTTGTTGCTCTGTGCATGCTTTGTTCTTCTGCCCTATGCGATTTGGATGTATCGCTTAGTGTTAAACAATCAGCGATTTGTGTTGGATCTTTTTTTTCAAAGAACGATTCTTCGTAGCATTGCCAAGGCATTGCTACTTATTGTTATGTTGTTGGATGTGACTTGGATCTATGTTGATTCAGGAAATTACAACGACGATGCTTTTCCAAGATCGGAGCTTCATGGTGCCTATGAAGTAGCGTTTGATTCGAGTGATTGGGATTTTGAACCAGAAAGAATGTTCATCACCCGATCTGGATTTTTAATTTTGGAAGATGACAAAAAACATCGTCAGAATATCTCATTCATTGTCGACCGATCCAATCGGCTCATCCAACTTACCATTGATGATGTGGCCATTTTATACGAATACAATGTAACCGACTCCAGTCTTGTTTTACGAAGCAATGATCAGGTAAAGCTTATGCTCAAACGACTGCCGTACAAGTCATTACCAATTTTTAATTTCGATTGGCGATGGCAGGTGGAAGAATGAGCGTTCAAAGGAGCATAGAAACCTGCGTTTTATCCAAATCTGTATTTTAAAAGATTAATCGACCTTAGGGTAGAAATTATTTTTCCCACGCCTCTTGCACCTCAAAACTTATACTCGAAACTTACGGAAGCAAATTCCGTTGGACCGTAAAAGCCAATTGCATTAATGTTTTCCGTTTTTGCATCAGAATAAGTGGTTTGACCTTGAACAATGTACAATGTACCAATATCTACTAAAGCTCTCCATTTCGAATTGAGTTCGTACTTAGCACCCAACCCCGTTCTTAGTACAATATAATCAGTTGAGACATTTTGTTTTTCCGTATAGTTAAGTGGTGTTGATTCGCTTATGTTCCCAAGCGTTATACCTTGTTGAAGAAAAAAGGTAAACTTGTTTAAAGGATTTAATACATACCGAACAAATGGCTCAACTGCCATTGAAATGCGAGTACCTAAATAATCATATTCTCCAGAAGGTTCTTTGTAATAATTCTTTGTAAAATCACGTATCAATTCATAGTGTAGGATAAGTCCACCTTGCCATTTGTGATTGAATGTATATCCAACGTGCGGTGAAAGCCCAAGAGCAGTCCTTCGATTATTTGCCCGGGTGTTCAAAGTTCCGCCATACAGGGGAATAATCTGACTCGTTGAATTATGCCAATTGTTATTTTGGGATAAAAAACTTAGGTCCGTACCCACGAAATATTTTGATTCGGTGGAATCATTTACGGCTTTTGCACTAAGCGTCGTAAACAAGAGTAAGATGATGAAGAAGATTAATTTTGAAGCTTTCATAGTTTGTTATTTACGCTGTTTATTTTAAGACTGTTAATACCCCAGATAGATTATGAATTTTATCGTGTAAGTCGGTAATGGTTAAGCGATACACGTAGTGACCGGGAACTGCCTGCCACGAATTTCTGTTGTGTTCAGTATCATAAACGATCTCACCCCAGGAATTGTAAATTTGATAGTTGTACTCTTTGGCCAAAAACGCAGGCTGAAATTGAAAAACATCGTTTAATTGATCCCTGTTTGGCGAAATTGCAGTTGGCACAAAGAATTGAATCTTGGGATAAAAAAACATTACTAACGACGTATCGTGTGTACAACCTTGAGCATTTGAAACTTCTAATTGAACTAACTGTTTTCCGGTATCAAGAATAACAACTACTGGGTTTTGTTCTGTGGTAGTAGCAAATGCGATGCTAGTCCATTTCCAATAAGAGGGAACACCCTTTGATTGATCTATCAACTCATATTCAAGCAAATCATTTTCTTGCCTATGTAGTTGACCCGTGAAGTTTGCAACCGGCGCTTCAACAACAAAGGTTTCATATCGCACTATTGTTGCGCAACCGTTGCTGTTTTGAAGTAAGATTGAAGGCATATATCTACCTTTTGAATGATAGCGGTACGTAAGTTGTGTATCCCTGTTTATATAAATTTGACCATCCCCTATGTTCCATGTTACAGATGCTAAATTTGAAAACGAATCAATTGAAATGGTAGAACGAAGCTCTTCCCCAACACAACTTTCGGCTAGGGTGTTTAAACCGTTAACTTTGGGTGAAGTTTGTATCTCGAATGCCAGAGAATCAAAAAGTTTGCATTTCCCTTCTACATCCGAATTTACATAGTGAAGCGAATGAACGCCTGATTTTACTTGGAAGGCCTTAATTATTTGGGTGAACAATACCTCAACTTCTTGCCTTGGAGAAAGGTTTTGATCATCCAACAATAATCCATCTAAATATAACTGTATGTTTTGAGTTTCTGTAGGGCTGTTGTTTTGCAACTGAAGTATCACCGTCGAATCTTCATCACAAAACTTGGATGCACTTAAACGAACAGATGATTCAATTTCTGGAAGTATGGTATATGAAAAGATGCTAGTTTCGGCACAACCAAAGCTGGTTGATTTAATCAATATAAGTGAGTGATCTCCATATAATTGATTGTTAAATTTCACCTTGTTTGATGATGTGTTCAACAATTCATCATCCATTGTCCAGGAAATGTTTTCGTATGACAAAGATGTTGTTTCTGCACGGAGCATATTCTCATAGAAGCAAAAACTCGAGTCTAAGACAGTGATATGTGCATTTATTTTTGCTACAATCACAAAGTCTTCGAACCATAGGGATTTACACCCTTCTTTTGTTGTGACTTCATATTTCAGATTGTGGCTGCCAATTTCGAATATTTTTAAATCCAAATCGCCAATTCCAGATCCAAAACGGATGGCATCATCGTTTAACGCCCAAGTGTACGTGAGGGCACTAGGTTTTGAGAAACTCGACTTATTATGCACATATAACTCTGCTTCAGGCATGCAAAAACTATCTTGATTTACATCCAATAATATTTTGGGTGCCTCATAAGCCGCTATAAAAAATGTATCTGTTGCCACACAACCAACATTATTTGTATCCGTAATAACAACTTGTAATACGTTAGTATCGTTGGTAAAAAATTCAAAACTATCTTTTAAGATATCCGAATAATCATACCTCCAGTTGCTTTGTTGAACAGTGGAACCATTCGCCAAATTAAGGGTCAACGATTTAAAGGTAAAGGAGTTACCTGCGCAATTGTAGAAAACTGGATGTGTGCCATCCATCCTTTTCTCATACCCATTTAGTTCATATTTAACCTCATTGGTTGGCAATTTGCTAGTGCTTACATAAATGCTATCGCTCGAAAAACACCCATTGTTATTTTTAGCTAACATTTGCATCCAACCGGTTTCCTGACCACTAAATGCTTTACGTAATCTCAGCGTGCTATCTTTATTGGATGTGGGTAAAACCGTGATGAAGATAAGGTTTTGGTTCCAAGAACTCAACAGTGTATCGGTAAATTGACATGTCATTTCAAACTGCAAACTATCTGCAAAACATGATTTTGAAACTGACTTGTGTTTCAGACGAGAAAGGATTGGACGATTACGAACGGTTAGTGTATCAGACTTTTCTAAAACTTGATCACAATAATATGTGTGCGCATGTACGCTCAGTTTTTTTAACCCATCCGTTTTATACTTGTGCTTAACCGTCATTCCGTTTTTTATTTGGTTTGTGGTATACAGTGCGCTATCACCATCGCCAAAAAAGAAAATCAGTTTTTTAAAGCTGGTGTCGCCGTAGTAGACAAAAGAGGCCGAATCAACACACGCTCCATTTCCCTCGCTTTTAAACTCGTATTGAAAACTTGGTGGGAACGAAACAGGCAAAGACATATAAACCCAATAGTAGGTATCCTTAAAATATTGGATTTGTATGTTATTACCCCAATTGTTTGGTTTGGTTATGGAGTATATGGCTGGTTTTAGCTGCTTCAAAACAGGATCATATTTCTCTTTTATAAAATAAATCTCTCCATTGGGAGCCAGCTGCAAAGAATAAGCCAACACGCTGTACCAGCTCAAAAAGGATTTGTAGGTTGATCGAGAAAAACGATTAATTTGCCACAAGTCAGTTCTAGAGGCAGTCTTGGTGTACAAATTTTCTTTTGCAACCACATAAATAATGCTGTCGTTTGGAGCGATTTCAATGGCACCAGTTGTTCCATTGGGTATTCCCTTTTGGGATAGTAAGGGACTTGGATTCGATAACTTGCCAGTTTCTCGGTCAAAATCATACATCCATACGGCATAGTTGCTTTGTTCTGGCTTGATGCCCGTAACAATAAGGTTTTTATAATCGTGCGTGGATTTAATAAAACCGAGATGATTGAACCATTCGATTTGATCATATTTGTTATATGGAAAGTAACTTATTTGACTATAGCCCTTGCTAACCACTGGACTTTGATTTAAGCCCAAGCTATCTACCTTAAAAATTTGATACTCTGTTTCATTCGGCGTAGTCACAATCCAGAAATCGGAATTATTTGCATGGGGAATGGCTGTTAGATTTGATGAAATTACTTTTATATTTCCGACCAAGCTGTCTTTAAAAACAACAACGCCCAATCCATTATTGGCATTCATATCTATTTCTGCATGGTATAAGCCGTTGTATCCGAACGTATCAGAGTTCATGTAAAATAATAGGTGCCGACCGTTTGAATATGGCTTAGGTATTGCTATAACTGCATATTTTCCTATGCCCGATGAATTGTATCCTACGTGTGGTTTTAATAAACCATTCTCCATGGTATCACTTTTTGAATTAAATACGATATCCTCACTTGCATAAAACAGAATTTGCCCGTTGCAATCGCTTACTGCGGTTGAAGAATATGAGCCAAGTTGGTGCTGAGAATTCATTGTGATGTTAATAGCTTTTGGTGGACTGTAATTAAAATCGATTCCCTCTCCTTTACCAAAGACCCAAATATTTGATGTTTGTGCTTGGCATATGTGCGCATAACACAAGCAAGACAGAACAACAAATATTTGGGCGAGGTATTTCATTATGTTATTTGACAAGCTTTCGTGAGAAATTTATGGATGAGTTGTAAATATAGAGAAAGTACATGCCTTTTGGCAAAGTTTCTACACTGAGTTGCTGATCTCCCTTTAGATTTTGTAAAGAAATAACCTTTCTTCCACTAATATCTACAAGCTCTAAATTGTAGCTTGATTCTGTATTCGCCTGAACAAAAACTATATGTTCGAATGGGTTGGGGAATACAGAGGGGTTAACTATTTCTTCTGATATGTCATTTGTAGTAGCTATTGCCTTTAAACGCATATGAGAGCATGAATTAACAACTGAATTTTCAGTTACAAATGAGTATGTTGAAGACGAGACTGGCACGCCATCAAGTTGAACTGTACCAGCGATAAGCGATGTAGCGGAATTTGGATCATAGTTGCTATAGTAAAATTTGCGATTATTGTATTCCACCAACAAATCCCATTCAATGGATCCATTAAAAACATTGCCGGATGCTAAGCCAGCACTGCCTTGATTTGGATGGGTTCCTGTTCCCAACCATCCATATATGTTATTTGTAAAATTATTACAGCCAACATTTATATTCACATCATCGTTAGTATTGTTATGTGGTGGAAGTGTTGGGTCGTTGTACGTTGAAGACAGTATTCCAATCATATTTCCTTGAAACTTATTCGATTCAATATTTGAAATAGTTGGATTGCTTTTATTTTGATAAAACTCTATTCCTCGATCTAAACTGTAAAAAGCATTTTTTTCAATTTGTAATTCATCTGATGCCGAAGCCAATAAGCCAGTCGACACAAAAGTAGTTGGACCAGGAGGCATAGAGGCAGACAAGCGAATATCTGTATTGTTAAACCCAAACTCGATTTCATTGTTATCGAGCCAATTGGAGTTGGAGGCATTAACAACAACGCCGTTTTTGCACCATCCATTAATTACATTTTTTACAAGACGTGAACCTGAAATACCGTTGAACTCGATTGCGGTAATTTGAATGGTTGGGTCTTCGATTGTGGAAGTAAACCGGTTTTCGTTTATGGCCACATTTGAGCTATTTTCGAAGTATACATTTGAACGACCGGACATGTTCCAGTTATTTATTTCAGGGTGGTTACAGCTTGAGGTCGATTTCAAATTTCCAAACTCCGAAAAAACAATGGACATAGAACCGGTGCCAACCTTGTTATAACCATTTACCCCAACATGAAGGTAGTTATTGCTAAAAAGTGAATTGTTAATGCTTAAATCACCATTATTTGTAGAAGCGATTCCAACTTGTGCACCACTAATCTTTGAATTTAAAACCGAAACGAGTCCTCCAGTATTTAAGACCCCTTCCCAATCATCGCAACCCACCAAAGTGGCGCCCTTTAGATCGAGTTCTGCATTGTTATGAACCGTAATTCTGGAACAATTATCAATTATTAAAACAACATCCTCCAGAAGTAAGGTGTTTGAAAAAACATCCCAATTACCGCTTACCTTAATATATGGGACTCCGCCAATTGATGTTGGATTTAGCGTGGTAGCAGTTGTAAAAGTTTGATTGCCAGAATAATTGCTGTTATAACCACCATTGTTACAATCGATTTCAAAATTTACCACATTCGATTTTTCAATGCCACAATCGCCCATGGCAATAAGGTAATATTCACCTGGAAGGGTTGGAGTAATAATGTGTGCGGTGCTATAAATTTGATCATTCAAATACCAAGAGAAGGAGGTGTAAACCGGATAGCTGTGATTTACAGCGGAAAGACTAATTGGGTTAATAGGGTCCAAAACTAGATTACCCGTCTCGTTTAGTTCAAGCGGAACCGCATTAATCACTTCTTCAATTTCACTTTGTTCTGAACACGTGACGCCTTGATACGTTCTCGTTGCTACGTATGAAAAGCGCCCAGGAATGGAGCTATTAATAGAAAAGGTCTTACTATTCGTACCTATGTTGCTAAAAGAAGAGGCAAATGTTTTTGTACTTGCATCGTATGCAGCTAACATCCATTGATAATTTTGTACACTTGAAGGATGAAACCCTGTAAGTTCAACTGTTTCGCTGGGACAGATAACATTTTTCACATTCCCAACAAATCCCAGATATGTATTTAAATCAATCACCGTAATAAGCGCTACTTCCGAAGTATTATAACATCCGTTCTGATCCGTAATTCGCACTTGAAAGTCATTTGATAGCAGATTTTCATCACCAGTTCCAGTCAAGAAATTTTCTTCGTAACCGGTAATTTCACTGCCATCCCACAGCCAGTTGAACGTATATCCAGAACTTGGAGAGGCTTCGATTCTGTATTCCTCTTCAATACAAATTACAGAACTATGTCCGTTATCGTTTGTAAGAATTGTTGCTGTGGGTTTAACGGGTTGCTCATTCACGCCAATTTGAGTTGAAGACTCCGACCAACAACCGTTTGAGCCTGTTACCTTCATTATGGGGTTAAACAAACCTGAGCTTGTATATTTGTGATTTGCAAAGGAGCTTTGTGTTGAAAATGTTGTCCCATCGTCCCAATTCCACTCCCAGAAATTTAAGTTGCCCGATGATGTAGTAGAATTGTCAAAAAATTCCATCGCTTGGTTGCTACATGCCACTGACCCAATGGTAAAACCTGCCACGGGATTGGGCTTTACAACCACATCTTTAGTCACCGTTTCTGCGCAATTGTGCGTGTTTTCAGAAACCGTTAAAGAAACAGTATAAGTACCTGATGCAGGAAAGTCGAAACTTGGATACTGGTTTGCAGAACTACCTAAACTTGCAAAGTCCCATGCATAAGACGAACCCGGACCACTCGAAGTATTTATGAAAGCGCTGGAATTATCATTCAAATCGCAAACTTCTGTAAAATTGAAATTAGGCTCTGGCTTAGGCCAAACATTAAAGTTAAGTTGATCTTGGTCTGTACAACCTAAATCGGAAGTAACCTTAACAGTGATACTGTACGAACCATCATCCATATATGGATTGGTGAAACTAGAATTATTATCGAAGGTTGTGGTATGTGCCGAAGCCGAATAAGAATATCGATTCCATTCTTGTCCAGATGAATTGTTCGTCAAAATCCAGTGAAAACTGCTAATATTTCCATTGCTTAATGTAGATGAAGATGCATTAATGTCTATAGCTTCGTTTTCACAAACATTGGCCGGGTTGGCAAAGCTTTCGGAAACAGGAGTTGGATCTACAACTACCGTTGAGGTTATCTCAGAGAAACAACCTGTTTGACTGTATTCTCTTCGTAGCTTTACCGAGTAGGATCCTGGCTGACTATAAGAATGATATCGAGTATCTGTTGAGCTGTAGGTGTTGTTAATCTCATCGAAATTTCCATCATTTTCCCAATCCCATTTATGAACTATGGGTAATGAAAGCCACGAACTAGTTACATCTGTAAATTCTATGTTTTGACCTTCGCAATGCCCATCCGTAGTAAACATACTAATATTGGGGTTGGTGTGAATTAATACATTGTACGATTTAACGTAAGTAACTGATGTATTATTTAAAGCGTAGGTGGTTAGCTTAACCGTGTATGTACCCGGCGTGCTATAAACATGATCAAAGGTTGCGCTTAGCTTAGCATGCGAATAGATTGTGCTGCCATCACCAAAATCCCATTCGGATTTAACATTATTGATATCGCCACCATGTGCAAGGCTTGATATATTAACAAAAGTAACGGGCGCACCTGCACATACCCCGCTGGTATAAGTAAAGTTCGGGTTAACATCTTCAGTTACGTAAAAGTGACTTTGGTGTTTAGATTTGCAATTGGCCGGAGACGGACTCACCGCTTCCAATAAGACTTCTTTGCGCCCTGCCGTGGTGTACATATGGTTGATTTGGTTGTTATTGTTAATATTCAACGTACTAGAGCTAGGAGTTGGATTGGTTGATAAGTATTCCCAGTCCCAATGATAGTTGGTTGTACCAGCGGGAGTAACAGCCGGAGTAGAGTTGTTGTGAATATTTAATGCTGTTGTGTGAGTTGGATAATCGATAAAATGCGGAACTGAAGCCCAATCAGCTTGTGGGTTGTCGAAAACATCAATGCTAACATTGGCAGATGCTACACAACCATTGATATCAGTACCCTGAACTGAATACTTCATCTTACCAAAGGTTGAGGGAATGGCAGCAACCGTTGTGCCGCTCGTTTGCACTAAACCGTTGCCATTGGATGTGGAGGTCCAAATATAGGTAGACGCTCCGGAGCCAGTAAGTTGCAGTTCACTTCCTAGGCAGATCATTGGTACTGAGGCGGTTGCTTTGACCGTTGGAAGTGGGTTAACTGTTAATGTTGCCGTTTTGGTAACTGGACATTTACCCGATGTTTGTGATGTATATCCTTTAATAACATATTCTCCGGATGTAGTTGCAGAAAAGACATAAGTTGAGCTAACATTGGAAGAAAATATATCAGGACCGGTTATTTCGGAGTCCCACCAATCAATGGTGGCAGTAGAAACACGACCAGCGATAATTGTAACCTGATCATTTTTGCAAACACTACTGCTTGGAGTCAAAGTAGCGGTTAGTTGACTAGTAAAATCTTCAAGAACATCTAATGTTATTTCCTTACTTGCTTCTGCGGTAACAGCCTTGCTAGAAATGACCTTTCCATTAGCGTCCTTTGTGGTTTGCGTTCCGGTGGCAGTAACTGTCAATGTTACTGTTACTGTTTGTATAAAAAACGACTTTTTATTAACGCTTTGTACGTTAAACGAGGATGATTTATCGCCAGTGGTTGTTAAATGAGTGTTGTTATTAGTAATCCAAGCGTAACTAATTGTAACGCTTCCATTTCCGATATTGGAATGGCTTACGGAAGTTCCCAAATTCCAAGATAAGCCACTGCACAAGGTCTTATCGGTAACGTTACTTGCACTTTTAGTACCACTCACATCGGTTATTGAAATATCACTTAAAGTTACCGTTTGCGCTTTCAGACCATTGCCATAGGCGGTAACAAAAAGCAACAGTATTAAACCGAAAAGTGAGCTATGTTTTGATGCTTTAATCGGAATCTGATTTCTTGATTCAGGCCTCGACCCATCAGTAATACCTAATGAATTCAGCGAAAAAAATCGAAATAAGGGGACAGTAAAATGCGTACATTTTTTCATGATTATTTATTTGTTTGGTTTAAATAATATGGTTAAAACAAATATCAACAACTCGTCGAACAATTCCAAATAAATATCAAAATTCATTTGCAACTAGCTATTAATAAGCGTATTAAGCTAATACCATGAAGTACAACAAGGATTTCATTTAGCACCAAAGACACAATATCCTAAAAAAATTGCCCTATGCATCCCTACCTATTTTTAACTTTGAGTGGCGCTGGCAAGTGGAAGAATGAGTTGGATTTTAATCTCGAGTAGCCCCCTTACCAAAGTCCGTATCACCACCGGTAAAGCCCGCAGATTTTTGCTGGTGATTGTTTTGATCAAGCACAGGTGCGATGTATTGAAAAATAAAGTCCCCGTCGGGATCCGTATTTCCAAAATTGCCATATTTAGGCTGGGTGGAAATATTCCGCATGTGGGCTACAAAGTCATCCAAGGTAAGTATGCCACCCTTTCGAGCTCCATCGGTGTTTAATGTTTCTATAAAACGCTCTGCAAACATGCTTTTATCTGGCACGTATTCACTTCCTCCACTGGTTAAATACAACTTGCTTTCAAAGGCCAGTGTTTTCTTCACAAAGATGTTAGGGTCTTTTTTGATGTCTTCCAAGCTGGAACCATAGTGAGGATTTACATCGGTTTTGTCAAATCCAGCACCCCCAAAACAAACATCCATTGTTAAAAGTACATGTCGGCATTTCATATCATAGCTCGACATAAAGCTCTTAATTAATGAATAGGGAACATACGAGCTGTAATTATCTCCTTCATCGTTTAACTTACTGTCTTTACACACAATTTGGCCGCCATAGTTTGGGACGTATATGCCATGACCCGCAAAAAACACAAAGAGCTGATCGAATTCTGAATATAACTTTTTACTGTAGTCGGCAAGTTTGGTGCGCATCTCGCGGGCCGTTGGATCTACCACCAGCTCCACCACAAAACCATACTTTGTTTCAAGAATCGTTTTAATGGCCGATGCGTCTTTAAGTGGATTGGCCAAATCAGACCATTCGTCGTATTCATTGGTAGCAAACAGAAGTGCATAATTCCTTGAAAGATCTTTCGGCCGAACATGTTTCACATTTACATCATTCGAAGTCCTTAAGGCATTGATTTCAAAAGAATCCACGGCATAATTACCTCTGAGATCGGTAGCTTCTACCCTTACAATTTGTGTGCCCTCAACATAGCTGTATGAGAACTTGCCGTTTTGTGTAAACGAGATAGATTTGCCGTTGATTTTTATTTCTTTAACACCGCTTTCATCCAACACTTGACCCGACAATTCTCCGATGGCGGACTTAACAATTTTCAATCTACCTCCACGCATTCCTTGATTTGAAACGGCTCCGGCAACTACAATCATTGGTGGAATGCTGTCCGTAGAAAGCAAAACTTGGTCTGTATTTACATACGTAAGCGAAAAATCAACACCCGTGCTGTAGCTGCTCAAATCAAATAACAAATTTCCCTTGCTCAAATTGCTGTACATGTATCCTTCCAACCCTTTGGCACTTATGTGAGCAATAGATTCTCTTTCATCAACACTCGATGCATTTAGTTGCCCGCCCCACTGTGTTGCTGCCTTACTGGTAAGACCTTCAATAAGGTAATGCGTAAACAAACCATGATTCAAATCCGGGAGCTCCACCCGACCATCTGAGATGATCATTGCAATGTTTTTGCTTTGGGATTGATAATTTTCTTCCGATTCACTTTTTAGTTGTTGTTCCACTAAACCCGTATTGCCCGCATCCATCAAAATCAAAATTTTACTTGCTTCCATCATTCGAGTATATGCCAGCAAGTTGTTGTTGCTAAAGGTATCTTTCTCACCAAAAACCATCCCTTTCTTATTTCTTCGGCCCACATAGCCCGTATAATACATCACGAAGCAATCGCCTGGATGCGAATTGCCGATAACGTTAATGAGTGCTTTGGTGACATTAGAGCTTGTGGCCCTTTCACCAACCAGCACTTCAACATGGCTTGAGTCGAATATCAATCTTCCCTTTTCCAGAAGGGTTTGAGCTATATCTTCAGCATCTGATTCAGCATATTTGTATGCCTCCGATTCACTTGACTTTACACCAATGCTTATAATATATAGTGTATTGGATGAAGTGGTAGATTTTTGTTTTCTCTTGGCAGCAAATTCCATTTTTCGGAACATGTCTTCATTGGCCAAATCCGAAAGCCATCCACTTACATCGGCAATTGCTTCTAAGTCATCCGCTTCATATTCGGCATTATTTAAGTATTTTCGGTTCACTTCCCAACCTTGCTGATATCGTTTTAATGCGCTGGTATAATCTTCGATATAGTAGTAATCGTAACCAGCCCATGTGTAGTACGTACGCAACCACTCGTAACGCACCGAGTTACCTTGCAGTTCAGCATTTGCCGCCGAATCAAAGAGTTGCGCAGCTAAATATCGTTCCTCGGTTTCTTCCTTTCTCTTCCCCTTTTCGAAGAAATATTTGGCCAAGGCCTTGTATTGGTAATGCTCTTCCCAAACTTTTATTAAGTAGGCTTTTTCGCGTTTAACTTCTTCAACCAGCCATCCATTTTCTATAAAAATGTCGAGCTCTTCAATCAAATATTCTTCGAAATCGGTTGCGTTGTCAACCAAGCTTAAATATTTCTCGTAATACCTTCGTGCGTTTCCGGGTTCATTTTTCAAAAGATAGGCATGAGCCAAGCCAGCTGCTGCATTCGAACTGGTGCTGTCCATCTGATACGCCTTTTCAGCGTACGAAAACGACTGCGCGTGTTTGCCTTGCAAAATGAGTGTCCACGCATAGCTCGAAAATCCACCTTCTGCCCACGGAATCGAATCCATTAGGAGTTGATAGGTCTCTTGTGCGTTTTTATATCGCTCTTCTTTTAAATAGGCATATCCTAGATACCAATGTGCTAAATAATAGGTTGGATACTTTTCAACTACGGTTTCTAATATTTTCAACCCTTCCAAATACTTTTTTTGATTGAGTAATACTTGACTCACCAAAGTTTTATAATCTCGAATAAGAGTATCTACCTCCACGGTTTTTGCCAAATTGAGCATTTCTTGAGCAAATACCATCGCTTCATCAAAGTTTTTCTCGGTTAAATCCCCATAATATGCTGGCAAGAACGACGGATAATCAAGGCCGTGACTTTTCACATACCGCAGGTTCTTATCCATCCACACCTTTCTTTCCGCTCGATCTAAGACCTTATACTCAGCAGTTAGAATTTCCACTTCTTCCGATGAAGGCTGAGCGGTATTTAGCAGCCATGTGGCATAGGTTTCATCAATCCGATATCGAATGCCCATGTAGTTGGCAGGAAAGGATTGCACAAAACGCAAAAAGGCTTTTACATCGGTTTCGGTAGTTTGGATCATTGCTTCCCAAACATTCAATCCGGCAAAAGGGCCTTCAGGAATGATGTCACAGAGGTTATCCGTACAATTATCTTTTTCGTATAACGTAAGCGCGGTAAGATTAATAATGCGTGCATAAATCTTCAAAATTTCTCGTTCATACCCTTCCTTAAAAGTCTGTTGTAATATGCCATATGGACTAATTACATCGTTGTAATCGTCTGTAAAATAAATGTTTAGCTGAGCCAGCTCGTAAAGTTGACCTTTGTAAACCCTTGGGTTTACTCTGGATCTTAAGTATAAATTATCCTGTTCTTTGAGTTGTAAGCCGGTTTTTTTACTTTCTTCATTCGGCAATACCCAAGCCACCGAAATGGAATTGTACACCGCATAGATTGTGGCTGTTCCAAATACATTATTCCCGCGCGATGTTCCTTTTTCATGAGAGGTTAGAATGCCGCCTTGTTGGCCCATTTCTATCCCTTCATTTGACCCAGCCCGAACCCAAAACCAGGTGGTGTCATCCGAAACCGATTCAATGTTGTAAATGCTGAAATAGAATAGATCTGTTTCTTCGTTCTTCGTAGTATCAATGTTTATCGCTAGATTTTTATAAAAAACCGAATCTTCCATTCTGGATGCTTCTGCCATCGCCTTTTTGGATAAATCCAGATATTGTCCTTTCCCATAATTCAGCGAAGCATATATATAAAACTTGGTAGCAATTTGATAGTTTTTCTGTAAGTTGGCTAATTCGGCCAAAAAGTAAATCGAATTCCCAACAAATTCATAGTCAACCGAATCTGCATCCAGTTCGGTGGTTGCCGCTTCTGCATAATACTCATATACCTTTTCAACATCTAGATCATCAACGGCCTTCAAACCTTTTGCATACAACTTAGCGGCCTTCTCGCTGTTCTGAGTAAAGCCGTTAAAGGCCGTTAGCATTAACAGGATGAGCCCAAACAGCACGCCTATTCGCTCTGTTTTTAACCGAAATTTATAGGAAGATTCCATTTTATTTACCATTATGCCATCCATTCAAAAATATGAAAACCCACGGGATTAATGCCATCGACCTTTGCCGAATTGCCCGTTATCAGAGGATTTTGTATAACAAGTATTCTTTCAAACTGCATTTTGGTAAATAAAAGAATCCCGTTTTAAAATCAATATGACATAAAAAAAGCGTTCGAACTTCGAACGCTTTTTGGCCAAAATATTGGCTTGCTAATCCTCTGTCTTACCCGGAATAGAAAGTAAAAATCGATTCATCATCTGATCTCCATCTCTCATTTTTCCCTTCTTTTTATCCCCTTTTCCTTTTTTACCATCTTTCTTCCCTGAGCACGATTCGCAGCCATTAGCATGTCCTTTGTGACCATGGCCTCGTTTTGATTCAACGCCATGTTTTTCAGCAATTTGTTCCACATCGGCCATCCACGTCATTTTTAACGGTTTGAGCTTTGTTTTAATCTCATCCAATTTTTCTTTATGCGCAAGAGCAATGGGTTGAACATCTGAAGTTATGATGGCCTTAACTTGCGTTCGTTGTTCTTCTGTTAATCGTTGACCTTTCTCCTTCTTCTCCCCTCCTTTAATGGCTTTAATTTTGGTGCGTGCGTTGCTTAATGTTTGCAATTCTTCCGGGCTTAATTCCGACTTCATATCCAATCGATGTGCCTCTAATACGGGTTTGATGTTGGATTCTTTGTACGCCTTAATTTCTTCTCGTGCCGCTTTATGATTCTCTTTCTCAACAGTTTTGGATGCAGCCAACTTTATTTTTTGTTCCTCCGTTAAAACTGATTCGAGTCGAGCCTTGTGCTCCATGCGAATTGTTTTCATTGCTTCACGGTCGGGTTTTTCATCCGCTTCACGCAGAGATTGATGCTTGGTTTTGAACTCGGTATTGATCTTTTCGATTTCCACTTTCTGATCGTCGGTTAAGCCAACAATCGAATCCAGTTTATGCATTCTTGCCTCTGTGCTGCGCTCATTTCCGTGGTGTTGAGGCTTTTGTGCAAAGGCGGCCACCGCTCCTAGAGCAAGTAGTGCCATCATTAATTTAATCTTCTTCATAACGTTCTCTTTTAATTTCAATTTCTTTACCTATTAGACCACCTATTGCCGTCTTTTATTCCCTCGCTTTTCATTTTTGTTGGATTTTTTTCGAATCATCCGACTTTTCATCTCATCTAATTTTTGAAGCTGGTTGGCATCCAAAATCGTTTCAACGCTTCCAAAAAAAGCTTCCATTTCAGATCGAGCTTCTTTGCGATTCGATTCTTTTATCACGTTCATTTTCTGCATGTGATTTTGAAAAATGGAGTCGAACGGAACTTTTTGATCTTCGGTTAAGTCCAACTTGTCTGAAATGTTTGATCTCAAATTGGTAGGCATATCTCCTTTTGCAAATCGTTCAAACCGTTTCCTATGCAAATACGATCCACCAAAAAACCCAATGGCCATTCCGGCCAAGATGCTTATAACGACGAGTAATATGATTTTCTTTTTCATTGTGCGTTATTAATTATTGAGGTATTCGTAGTAAATATTTGCGGTGGATTGTACCTCTATAGAAGAACTGTTTCCCAAGCCCAACATCGAATCATAGCTCAGTTCTCCATCCATGGCATATAGCTGCCATGCAAAAATGGTAACGATAACACATGCTGCCAAAGTGATGTATCGCTGCAAGCTTATAATCAGTTTATTGGGTTCATTCTTTTGCGCCAATACCTTGTTCATTACCGCATCTTCAAACGCCGCATCAAAACGATGTTTCTGATTTTCTAAATTGTTTTCCAGTTCATCCATGTCCCAATTTTTTTAAATAGTTCTTCATTTTTTGCAGTCCTCTGCTCACCCCCGACATAACCGTACCTTCGGCAACATCCAAGATTATGGCGGTTTCTTTTATCGAATATCCCTCCATCATTCTTAATACAACCATGCTGCGTTGTTTTGGCTCTAGATATTGCAGCGCCAGTTGAGTTAATTCTCTGTTTTCCAATTCTTTATAGGCATCACTTCCATTGGCAATAAAGTCCAATTCGGTTGTTTCCACCTGTTGTTTCCATTCCTTTTGCCGCTGTTTGCTGCGGTTTAAACACTGATTGATCGCAATTCGTGTAAGGTAAGTTTCCAACGTCGAGTTAAACTTAAAAGTTGGAAGTGCTTCAAAGAGCTTAATAAAAATGGTTTGTCCCATCTCCACCGCTTCTTCATGATCTTGTAACATGCCGTAACAAATGGTGGCAACCTTTTCGTTGTATTTCTGCACAATCCACCGAAACTCTTCCGGCTTTCCCGAAACAATTCGTTGTATTCTTTCCTCTTCTGAAATGGATGATTCCAAGTGCTTTTATAGTTAGACAATAATAAAACGCGTTTTATTCCCAAATCGCGCTAAATACTTTGCACCTCAAATCGCACAATGTTCTTTTTGTGGATTTTTGGAAGTTGCGCACGTAAGATGTGTTGGATATCTGGATTGTGTTTTTGTTGGATGAGCACGTCGAGTAAATCATCAACATTGCTGAGCTGTGCTTCTTCGTGCACAAAACCATAGCCTTTGTATTGTCCGTTTTCGATGTAAATAAAAGCGCGCTCATCGCGCTTTCGGCCTTTTAGCCAAACCAAATACGTGGATCGATCGTAATCGAAGCTGGCAATGGCCTTTCGAACGCGTTGGTTGTAGTTGGCCGCACTCTCTTCTCCGCAGCATACGCCCAAGCATTTTTTTAGCTGGAAGTCGAAACATCCCCCATCGGTGTTTTGCAAGCCCATCATTTTGGGGCAAAGCGAAAAGTCGTCCGACAGGTTTTTCAAGAAGCTGCGTGCTGCGATGATGGAGGAAAAGGCCGCAAGCGTTTTGCCCGTATACTTCTTATTTTGAGCCACATCCAGCCGCAGGACATTTTTTTGATCTTCGTATTCGCAAATCACATAGCCGTTGCCCGAGTACTTCTGCGCTCGATTAAACTTCGGAAAGAAATGCTTGATCGCGGCTGCTTCCACCACCAAGGCTAAAAACTCGGTTCCGGTTAGTTCGAAAGATATGTCGAAGATTTCCTGCTTCATTTTCAGCTTCTTCACCGTGTTATCGGCGAAGTGTCCCATAATTCGAGTTCGGATTTCTTTTGCCTTTCCAACGTAAACCACCTTTCCTTCTTCGTTGTGCATGAAGTATACGCCGGTTAGTTCCGGCAGTTTCTGAAAAGTTTCGGTGGGTAAGTTGGGTGGAAGGCTTGCCTCTTTGCTTCGTACGTTAATGGCCGTGTTGATCGCATCTTCACCGTCGTTTTGCAAAAGCATTTCCAACAAGATGGTGGTTGCTTTAGCATCTCCTGTGGCGCGGTGTCGATCGTATATGGGTATTTCCAACGATTCGCACAATTTGCCCAAGCTGTATGATTTTAAGCCTGGAAAAACCTTTCGACTCATGCGCACGGTGCACAGCTTCTTTCTTCGGTAATCTGCCCCCAGCTCCTTAAACTCGCCACGAATCACATTATAATCAAAACCTACGCTGTGTGCAACGAAGACGCGATTTTCGGTAATGCTGTAAATGTCTTTGGCTATTTCGAAAAACCGAGGAGCGCTGGCAACCATGTCGTTATCGATGCCGGTAAGGTTGGTAATAAAGGGGGGAATGTTGCATTCTGGGTTTACCAGCGAACTGAACTCTTCAACCACTTTTTTGAGCTCATCGTCGTACACGTATATGGCAATCTCGGTAATCTTATTTAAGACCCCGCTGGTTTCCACATCGATTACCGCGTACTGCATGTGCAAAAATAGTAAACATTGGTTTCGGGTTGGAAGGTTTCTGGTTTATGGTTCTAGCAAATTAGAATTCATCATGTTCATCTTAAAACGACAAGTATGAATTTCCCCGTGATTCAGCTCGGGGGATTAGTTCGGTTAATAGTTAATGAAAAAACGCACATGCACAACACACACGGGCGTCTTTCAGCGCCACATAAGCACAAATATCACATTCAGGAAAACGTTGCCGTGCCGCAGAATCTCATGAGATTTAGAATTAAGATGATTGATGATCATCTAAATACGACGGCCATGAATTTCCCCGTGCTTCAGCTCGGGGTACAAGGTGAATTCATAATTAAGTTTGTGGTTGGTGATAACACCAAACTTGTCTGGTGTGTAGCCACCATACCACGGCGCAAGAAATATAAAACAGTTCGAAAGTTTAAGGTATACGATTGGTTTGTGATTTCGTGCACAAATGCATACCCCGTCCCCCGGCGGGGTGGTTGGATGGCGCACATCCATATCAATAGCCCCGCACTTCGGTGCTGGGTAAATACGTATCAACCAAAAATTATTGTGCATATAAATTTGGTTGGTGATAATATCAACCAAGGCGGTGGAAGCGAAACCTCATCAGCATTTGATTGAATCGAAATTTTCATTGAATTTGCGATGATTTCCGACCCCAACGGGGTCGCATCTTGCAGAAATGTGATTTGTCACCAAAACCGACCCTGAAGGGGTCGTATATAATCTAATTCATGTCCAGCGCCATATTATTATTCCGAACATTTTGAGGTTGAAATGACCCTGAAACAAGTTCAGGGTGACCGTTCCTAATTAATTACCGTAAAGGTTCCATACATACAGCAGCTGGAATCTGAGTACTCTTTTGTGCTATCCCGCACCACATAGAAATATGTACCTGAAACAATTAACGGTTTGTTTGAGCCGTGGCAAAACAATTTTTCAAGCGTGTCGGAAGATTTATACAAACAGTCACCCCAACGGTTGTAACAGGCTATTTCTGGGTTATTAAATTCTGCATAATTCCAATCATCTAGTGGGAAACAGGTATAAACGTTATACGGAATTGTAACGGCAATAAATCCAGTGTCAGCTTGCTCAATAGTTTCATTTACATCCTTTTGAAGATCAACGCATTTGTTTTCATTAGCCTTCAAAAGGATTCCTTGTGAAATGAATGACAAGATCAATAATGATGGAATAAGAATCAACAACTTCATATTGCAAAGACGAACGGGTTGTAGTTTTGGTTGGCTCGGCCAAAATTCAAGAAAGGGCCTGAAGCACTTTAATTTTGCTGATCCTGAAATAAATCAGGACCCTAGAGAAAATTCAGGGTGGAGGTTAAATAGGAATGCTGGCTATTTAATTTTACTCAACAAAAATTAAATAGTGATGCTACTTATTTAAGTTTTTTTATATTTTCTTAAATAGTGACTACCTTTGTTTAATTTACCTTACTATTCAAATGAAAGATTTTAAAGCAGGAAAACGGTTAAATCAGGGATTTTATATGAGCTTCCAACCCCATAATATAAACAGGAATTGGAGCATAGATAACATGGAGATCTTGAATCTTCTTGGCCAAGCTGATCGACAATTGGGTAGACTGGACATGTATTCAGAATACATTCCCAATATTAATCTCTTTATCAGCATGCACGTAATTAAAGAAGCTACACAGTCGAATAAGATAGAGGGAACTAAGACGAACATTAAGGATGCACTTCTGAATAAAGCTGACGTAGCTGAAGAAAAAAAGGAAGATTGGGAAGAAGTTCAGAACTACATAAAGGCATTGGCTTATGCCATTAACAATCTTGATAACTTGCCGTTTTCTTCCCGATTAATTAGAGACACACATGCCATTCTCTTGCAAGGTGTTCGAGGAACCAATAAGTTACCAGGACAGTTTAGAAGTAGTCAAAATTGGATTGGAGGTGCCAGTATTAATGATGCCACATTTATCCCGCCCGTTCATGAAGACTTGAATGAATTGATGAGCGATGTAGAAAACTTTGCGCATAATTCAGCACAGTATTTCCCCGAATTATTAAAAATAGCCTTGATTCATTATCAATTCGAAACCATTCATCCATTTTTAGATGGGAACGGACGAATGGGCCGATTGATGATAACGCTTTACCTGGTTGAAAAAGGAATTTTAAAGATGCCCATTTTGTATCTATCCGACTTTTTTGAAAAGAATAGGAGCTTGTATTTCGATAACCTTATGGGGGTTAGAGAGAACGATGATCTTACCCAATGGTTTAAGTTTTTCTTGGTTGGAATTATCGAAACCTCGAAAAAAGGGATACTCACGTTTGATAACATTCTAAAACTCCAAAAAGAAGTTGAAGGCAAAATTCGAAGTCTTGGCAGCAGGTCGTTAAATGCTCAATTGATCCTTAACTATTTATTTCAGCATCCAATAATAGATGCTCAAAAAACAAAAGAAGTCACCAAGCTTTCATTGCCAAGCGTTTACAAGCTACTTGCTGTTTTGGAAGAACTCGAAATCCTTACCGAAATAACCGGTACAAAACGCGGAAAGATGTATGCTTTTAAGGAGTACATAGCTTTGTTTGAGTAAGATGTCTTTCGGAATGGAAAATTGATAATGGAGGATGTACAATGCAAAATCAAAAATTTGCTCACCATGACTTTGAATTTCCCCGTGCTTCAGCTCGGGGCTAAGGTGAAATTAATGTTGGTGGTTGGTGATAACACTAACCACGGCGGTAGCGGATGAACAATGGAGAATGAACAATTGAAGATTAGCTCACCGAAGCCTTTGACATTGACATTGTTATTGAATTTGAGTTTGAATTTCCCCGTGCTTTAGCTCGGGGCTAAGGTGAAATCAAAATAAGTGGTTGGTGATAACACCAAACTTGTCTGGTGCGTAGCCACCATACCACGGCGGTAGTGGATGAACAATGGAGAATGAACAATTAAAGATTAGCTTAGCAAAGAACTTGACGTTGAGTTTGAATTTGTAATGGCTTCCCGACCCCAACGGGGTCGCATCTTGTAGAAACGTTATTTACCAATAAAGCCGACCCTGAAGGGGTCGCATCTTTATCCAAATTATCAATGCCTATATCAATATTCAACCAGCAAACCCATTGAAGATGCACCCATATCAATAGCCCAGCGCTTCAGTGCTGGGTAAATAGGATTCAACCAAAAATTGCTGTGCGTGTGCAATTGGTTATTGAAAACACCAACAATGCCGCCTTTATCAACCCTTTCCATATCTATATCTTTATACTCAATACTCATTAAAAAATCTCAATACTTACATCTCAATACTCAATACTATTTTGAAATTGAGTTTGAAATTGAATTTGAGCTTGTGTTTCCCCTATTTTTGCCACCGAAGTTTGTAACTCGTTGAATACCCGCGAAATAATATCTGCCTATTCGGAATCTCCCAAGATTAAAGCCTTGATGGAAGGATTGAAAAAGCAAGGTTCGCACATGCACGTTCAAGGTACGGCTGGTTCATTTAAGTCGTTTGTAACGGCCTTGCTTTTTTCGGAGCTGAACAAACACATAGTGGTACTGGCACCCGATGCCGAAAGTGCAAAATACTTCCACCAAGATTTGGTCAATATTTCTGGGCCCAACTCGGCCTTTATCCTTCCCGGATCGTTCCGTAAACCCTTTCACACCAACCTGCCCGACAACAACTACATGCAAGAACGGGCAGAGGCCATTTTGGAACTCCGCAAGCACACCGAGCCTTTTATTCTGGTTACTTCCCCAGAATCGATTTCCGAAAAGCTGATCAATCAAGATAATCTTGCTAAAAACCAGATAGAACTCTCTGTTAATCAGACACTTGATCTTGAGTTTTTCATTGAAATTTTAACCACCTACGGCTTTGTTCGAGAGGATTTTGTGTACGAACCCGGCCAATTTTCGCTTCGTGGTGGCATTGTAGATGTGTTTAGCTATGCCCACGACTTGCCCATTCGGGTTGAAATGGACGGCAACTTGGTGGAATCACTTCGACAGTTCGATCCGGTTTCACAGCGCTCCATCCACGAGCTCAAGTTTACCAGCATTGTACCCAATTTGCAAGATGAAGAAATTGCCGGTGAGCGTGTTAGCCTTTTTAACTACTTGCCTGATGATGTGCTCTTTGTTGGTCAAGATCTGCAACGCAGCTTTCACATCATCCACCAAGCCTTGCTCGAATCGGCCGATTTTAATCTCTACGAATCCGACGAAATACTTAAAAAGCGGTTAACCAAATTAAGTGGGGTTGAGT
>JBLHHI010000039.1:0-26758 GCA_047614125.1 Bacteroidia bacterium
TTCGGTTAGATTACATACCAATCAAAACCGGGTTCGACTTTAATGCACTTTCGTCGTTGTCGAATGAGGCCAGAGAAAAACTCAGTAAGATGCAACCTGAAAGCATCGGACAAGCATCTCGAATAAGTGGTGTTTCGCCGTCAGATATCTCAGTACTTTTGGTTTATTTTGGACGATGAAAAAAGCACAATCTCTTTTCACCCTCTTCTTGATGTTGCTTCTTGCATCCTGCGCTTCCGTTTCGTCCCCTCCGGGAGGTCCGCGCGATACGACTCCACCAAAGGTGCTTAAAACCACTCCCAATAGTGCCCAATTGAACTTCTACAGCACCGAAGTTGTTTTGGTCTTTGACGAATACATCCAACTTAAAAACCCAACCTCAGAAATACAAATATCGCCGCCCTTTGAAGGAATCATAAAAACTAAGTTAAAGGGAAAAACCCTAATAATAACCCTACCAGAATATCCAAAAATCAATTCAACCTATCAGATGCATTTTGGACAAGCATTAGTGGATGTAAATGAGGGCAATGTTTTAGAAAACTTCCTTCTTGTTTTTTCAACAGGAGACTACATCGATTCATTAAGTCTTAGCGGTAGTGTTTTGGATGCTTACACAAAGGTGGCCAAAAGTGGCCTGAAAGTATACCTCTACAACAACTATTCGGATAGTTCACTCTTACTTAAAAAACCGAACTACATAACCATGACCGACTCGTCTGGCAACTACACCTTTAATCACCTTGCCAAAGGAAACTACAGAATAACCTCACACGGCGATAAAAACAAGAACGGTACTGTAGATCCAAAAGAAGACGTTGGCGTAAGTGAAGTGATTACCCAATTGGATTCAAACAAAACTGCTGGCACTCTACGATCCTCAATTTTTGATCCTCAAACCGATGTAAAACTGATCAAAACCACAGAGCGAAATACCGATTTAATTCAACTCGTATTCAATCAAGCCATCGATAAAAAAGATCTTAAAGTATACTCGCTGGATTTTGTTTCTACCTCAAATAAAGACAACACCCTTCCTTTCCGTTTTGGGAAATCATCCGATACCCTATATGTATTTACACCCTTCGAAAAAAATCACACAGAAGACACGCTGAGTTTCGTTGTCATTATTGATTCTGATACATTACAAACAAGTACTAGAACAAAGAAAAACAACCCTTCAACCAAACCCCGTTTTCATCTTATTGCACTACAACAAGGCGAGTTGTTAAATACCATAAACCTCCAAACGAACTACCCAATTCGAAAAACTAATTCTGATTCAATTCAAATAATTAATCGAACAGATTCAACCTTTATAAACCCCATTGAAGTTCTAATAAGCGATGATCGATTGAACATTCAACTAAAGGTAAAAACAAAGTTTGCAAACTCATATTCCATAGCCCTCTCGAAAGGTTTCGCTCAATTCATAAATAACAAAGAGAATGAAATAGACACCCTATCTTATAAGAACCCAAAGAAAGAAGAACTAAGTACGTTAGAACTGATCATTGGCATTGATTCAAACCACAATCCTGCCAACAATAAAAATGTTCTCGAAATATATAAAGAAGGAGGAATTGGATCAAAGACCCAACTCTTTGCGCAAATAATGTTATCAAAAGACACAGTTTTACTTTTTAATAACATCCCAGCCGGCGATTATTATATAATATCTTTCATTGACCAAAACGGAGATGGAAGTTGGACACCGGGAGATTTCACCAAAAACCGTCAACCGGAAGCCCTTTCTGGTAAAAAATTGAACATTAATGTTCGAGCAAACTGGGAAAACAAAAATATACAATACAAAATTAACTAACACTTTGATTATCAATGTATTATATATTAACAATGAATGCTTAAAAAATGTTGAAAACCTATACAATCTGTTAATAAGCCACCCGAGAAGCCGTTATATTTAAAACAGTGTTAATCAGTGTCCATAAGAATGATCCCACCAGCTCGCTTATCAACACAAATTAACATGGGTAGTTATTAACAACAGAATGTGATTTTAAAAATATTATATTCCTATACCATCATAAAATAGCAGCAAATCCAACCACATTAAAAATATAATTATGTTAATGAATGTGGATAGTTAAATAATACGATAAATTTAAACATAGGCTTTCAACAAATCCACAGCACTAAAGAAAGAAAGAAGAACTTTATTAATATTATTATTCTTATTACTTGGTGGATAGCCTAAGTTTTATTCCCAAGAAATCCTGAAGTATTTTTGCAACGATGAAAGAGGAAATAGAAGAAATTAGAAAAGAGTTAAAAAAGATCAAAATTGATTCGGCCGAAGGTTTGGAACAATTTCGGTTGAAGTATCTTTCGAAGAAGGGTCGGCTCAATGATTTGTTTTCTTCTTTCAAAACAATTTCATCCGATCTAAAAAGAGAGGTGGGCAAATCTTTGAACGAGGTTAAAAAGGAATTGGAAGATTTTTTTGAAGAACGAAAGGCAGGTTTAGAGAATACATCATCCGAACAGGAATTGGACTTTGATCAAAGCTTGCCGGGTAGGTTGGCAGAATCAGGATCAAGACATCCGCTTTCAATTGTATTGGATAAGATGCTGGACATTTTTGAACGCATGGGTTTTATCATTTCAGAAGGACCGGAAGTGGAAGATGATTGGCATAATTTTTCGGCATTAAATTTTCCAGAAAATCATCCGGCTCGCGATATGCAGGATACCTTTTTTATTGATGGCGAACATGCCTTACGAACGCATACTTCTTCGGTTCAAGTACGTGTAATGGAAACGCAGAAGCCTCCCATTCGGACGGTTTCGCCTGGAAGGGTTTATAGAAATGAGGCTATAAGTGCACGCTCCAATTCATTTTTTCATCAAATAGAAGGACTTTATATTGACGAAGGCGTATCGTTTGCAGATCTTAAACAAACCCTCTATGTATTCGTTCAAGAATTTTTTGGTCCAAATACAAAGGTGCGTTTCCGCCCCAGCTACTTTCCGTTTACAGAACCAAGTGCAGAAATGGACATATTTTTAGGAACGGAAACGGAAGCAGATCGAAGACTTACGAAAGGAACCGGTTGGTTGGAAATTTTGGGATGTGGTATGGTGGATGTAAATGTTTTGAAGAACTGCGGAATTGATTCGGATAAATATACAGGTTTTGCCTTTGGAATGGGCATAGAGCGCATAACGATGTTTCAATATGGAATTAAAGATTTGCGAACTTTTTTTGAAAACGATGTTCGATTTTTAAGCCAATTTAAAACATTATCATAAATCAAAAAGCGGTAATTTTGCCGACCATATTTAGGTAATCGGGATATAGCTCAGCTAGGTTAGAGTACACGTCTGGGGGGCGTGGGGTCGCAAGTTCGAATCTTGTTATCCCGACTTATTTTCACAACGAACTAACAATTTTCGAGCTTTGCGGAGTTATAAAGGGCTAGATTATACAATTTGATCTATTAATTAAAAGCATGAAAGATTGAACCCAATAAGATTTCATTATATTGTGATTCATGTTAACTCGGCAAGGCTTAATTACAACTATTCTTCTTCTTCTTTCAGGAATGTGTTTAGGACAAAATCCAGATTTGTACGACACATGGCAAGTATCGCCAAATAACGCTTTGGTATTTGGCGATAGTGGCGATATAGACGTAGTTGAAAACAACTTCAATATCACTGAATTAAAGGAGGCAAATTCAAGTATTCGAATAGGGAATGATTTATACAATCATACGTCCACAGCATTTTACAAGAATGAAATTCAAATAACAAATGTTTTAAATGGTCATCGGTCTAGTTTACAAGGGTCTTGTATAGTGCCAAATATAGACACGACGAAACTCATAATAATTTATTCTGACTCAGCCTTTAATGGGTATGGCCTAGGATATTCAATCTTCAGAATTTGATGCTTTAAACGTACAAATAGACCCTAATTTCAGCGAGGCCATGGATGTTGCGCTTGTTGATACCATGATTGAAATCATTGGCGTAGATTTATTTGGTAATATCATTATTTATGAATCATCTAGAATTGATCTTAGTTTTAAAAAGAAGCTAGAAAAGCCTTTTTTTCAGGCTTTTAAAAAAGGAATGGTGCCGGTGAGTGTTGCTTTTTCCAACACCTTAAGCTACGTAGCGATTTCTAGTTTGCGATTCGATTCATTGTTAATTTTTAAATACAATTACTTTCTTGACAGTCTGGTTCTCGTGCATATTCAGCAGTTTGCTCATACAAGAGCACGGGTTTGGGGGGCGAAGTTTACAAATAATGACAAATACCTATATGTCAATATGGAACCGATAACATTGCCGCTGTATCGCCTAAATTTAGATTTGGAATTTGAACTTAAAAAAATAAACTTACACGATTTTGATTCGGTTGGAATGGTAGAAGTTAAAAATCAACAACTGTTGGTGTGCCTTCCTTTACAATCTCAATATCTTGTAATTGAGGATGGTGAGGCGGAAGTTCTAAACTTCAAGATTATAAACTTAACTGAAGTTACTCCAACAGTTTCTCCCCCAAAACAACCGATTGTTACAAGTCCAGATAGTAGTTTGTGGAATAGGTATCCACAATTTGCAGGCATCGTGGCCCAGCCACTTCTAATGTGGATACCAACAGCTATCTCACCCAATAGTGATATACTAAATGAAGCGTTTGGAATACAATTTGGCCCTAGAACCCATCCGAATGTTTTGGCATTTCAGATTAAGGTTTACAACCGCCTTGGAGAATTGAGTTTCGAGAGCCAAGATCTAGATTTCAGGTTCTTTCCAACGCACACACAAGGAAATAATAATGTGTTTTATTACGAATTGGAATTTCGATATTATGATCGAACCGAACAAAGAAAGGGTCGGTTCATCTGTTTGGAATAGTGTACCGTTGGTATGGTTTTTCGCAAAAACCTAGTTATCCCGACAATATTATTAAAAACAACAGATTAATTCAATCTTGTTTCTCCAAAAACGCCACCATCTTGGCAATGGCCTGTCCTCTATGGGAAATGGAATTTTTATCTTCCTTGGCCATTTCGGCAAAGCTTATTGTAAAACCATCTGGAATAAAAATGGGATCGTAGCCAAAGCCAGCAGTTCCAGACTTTGTTTCAGAAATTTGGCCGTCCACACGGCCTTCAAATAAATGTTCTTCCCCTTTCCAAATAAATGAGATAACCGTTCTAAAATTTGCAGATCGATTTTGTTTCCCTTTTAGTTTGGTTAAAAGCAGATTCATATTGTCGTTGCTGTTCTTTTGTTCTCCGGCATAACGAGCGGAATAAACACCAGGCTCGTTGTTGAGCGCAGGAACTTCCAAACCCGTATCATCTGCAAATACGGCCAATCCAAATTTGTGAAAAACAGTTTTGGACTTTATACTTGCGTTGCCCTCAAGGGTAGCAGCGTCTTCAACAATTTCATTGAAATAACCCAATTGATTTAAGGTAAGTACTTCAAAGTTATTCGATAAAAGTTCTTGTATTTCAGCGGCCTTGTTTTGATTATGGGTGGCGAAAATGAGTTTAGTTTTAGAGGTCATTGTTTATTTAACCGCAATTACACTTATTTCCACGCGTACGTTTTTAGGCAAGGTTTTAACAGCAACAGCTTCACGAGCCGGCGGGTTGGAAGTAAAATACCGCGCATAAACCTCGTTTACAAGCGCGTAGTCGTCCATACTAGCCATAAAGATGGTTGCCTTAACCACATGAGAGAAGTCCATCTCAGCGGCGGTTAAAACGGCTTTGATGTTGTTCATTACTTGTTCTGTTTCTTGGGTAATGTTTTCATTGTTTAACTTCCCAGTGGTTGGATCTAAGGCAATTTGTCCGGAACAGTACAAGGTATTTCCAGCTAAAACGGCTTGGCTGTATGGCCCAATGGCCGCTGGTGCGAGGCTCGTGGAGATGATTTTTTTACTTGTTGTCATATCTTGTGAGTGTGGCTTTGTATTTTTGTCAGGAGTAGAAAGCGTATTTGAACATGAAGATAGCAGTACTGGGAACCCCAAATAGAATAAAAGAATTACGGTGTATAATCGATTCAAAACACGAACTAATTGAAGTCAAAAATAAACAATTTGTCGGTTACGATTTGATCATCGATCTGGAGTTCGACAATTATCAAGATCGGTTGCACGACTATGCGCATTTAGAAGGAATGCTCATTATTGTTGGTGCAGTTAAATCTCAATTGGAAGCGCAGATGCACCAGTATCCACATCGAATTCTCTGCACCCTCATCGGAATGAATACGCTTCCAACCTTTATCAACCGGAGTTTGATTGAACTTACAACGGTGCAAGAAGAAGACAAAGCTAAGATATATAAAACCATTCAAGACTTAAACTGGGAAGTGCGATGGGTAGAAAGCCGAGTTGGCATGGTTACCCCACGCATCATCTTTATGATTATTAACGAGGCGTATTACACTTTGCAAGAAGGAACGGCTTCGAGATCCGACATAGATACGGGCATGAAACTGGGAACAGCCTACCCAATGGGACCTTTTGAATGGTGCAATAAAGTTGGACTTAAAAATGTATACGAAACGTTGGAGGCCGTTTACAACGACACAAAAGATGAGCGATATAAGATTTGCCCTCTGCTCAAAACGGAATATTTAAAAGAGCGTGCCTCGTATCGAGCGCGGGCATAAATGGGGCTCTACAAGTATTTTTACGAAAAGCTGGGTTGGAAGATAAAGGGAACCCTTCCAACCGAAAAGAAATATCTAATTATTGTTGCTCCGCATACCAGCAATTGGGATTTTATGGTTGGCTTGTGCGTTCGCTCCATACTAAAATTTAATCCTCAATACGTGGCCAAAAAGGAACTCTTTGTTTGGCCTATTGGTGGATTGTTTAGAAAGCTGGGTGGCTACCCAGTAGAACGTTCAAAGAACTCCAACCTTGTTCAAAGCATTGTAGATATTTATAACAAAGAAGAAACCTTCATTTTAACAATCACTCCAGAAGGAACACGATCTAAAAACGACGATTGGAAAACGGGATTTTTTCACATTGCACAACAAGCTAATGTTCTTATTTTACCCGTAGCCTTCGATTATTCAACCAAAACCGTGGTTTTGGGAGAAACAAAACGTGCTGAAGGGGATGTTCATGAATTTGTTGATGTATTAAAAAGCTGGTTTACCCAGTTTAAAGGACGTAACCCAGAAGATGGAGTTTAGGTTAAGGGTTGGTTGGTGTTGTTGGAGGATATTTGTCGACCAAGTATTTATAGCGCTTTCGAGCATCCACCACAAAGAGGCTGCCGCTGTATTCAAAGATGAGTTTCTTGTACATCTCAATGGCTTCTTTGGGTTTATTGAGCGTTGTTTCATAGAGCACGCCTAACCGGTAGGCGGCATTATCCGCCAAGATGTCTTTTTTAAAATCGTTCACCACATTCAAATAATACTCTTCCGCTTTATCAAAGCTTCGTTTCTTTTCCATGAGCCGAGCCTTGGTATAATAAATATCATCCTCCAAGCTGTGGCCAGGATATTTAAAAGGAAGCAAGTTCAAAACGTTAATGCATTCATCCAGCCTATTCTGATATAACAAAAGTTGGGCCTGGGCAAATTCTTGCAGTGCAGCAGTACTGGAATCTAAACCTATATTATCTTGAATAACCAATGAAAGCTCAATAGCATTGTTCGAAATGAGTTGTGATGTGGCTGTTTTAAGAACATCCAGCTGATCTTGAGCCCAGGCAAAATCTCCTTGATAATACGATAGTTGTGCATTTCGAAGCTTTGCTTCTTGACCCAAGGGGTCTTCTTTAAAAGCCTTATCAACCTGACCATAAAGGAGGGCCGCTTCCCAAACATTATCATTCATCAATTGCGCGTCGCCAAGGCTTAACTTCAACTCACCTTGTAAGTGTGCTTGCAAACGCGGTATGGCAACAAGCTGCTCCAACAGCGCAATTCCCTTGTCTGTTTCGTGCGTATAAAATATATAAATGTCAGAAAACTGCTTTAAGCTTGGAGCGGTGTTCCAAGTAATTCCGAACTTTGATTGAAAGTCGGAATAAGCGCTAATCAAGGTCTTTAACTCACCTTCGGTATAGCTTGGATTTGTAGTAACGTTTAAGTACGACGTTTCGAGCAAACCCATTTTGGCATTCATGAAATAATAACCATCACTTCCTAAATCTATTACCCGTTGGAAGCATTCGCTGGCTATGGCATATTCGTTGCTTTGAATGCAAATTCGGGCCAGTTCAACTAAAATTCGCCCTTCTTGTTTGGTTCTTTTATCAAGAGCAGCAGCCTGTCGTAGGGCGGAATTAAATTTTTTCTGTTGGATGTACACCCACATCAAAAGCTCATCAAAAATGCCGTTTTCAGGATATTTTTGATTGTACAATGTGGTTTTTTCTTGCAGGTAGTCAATCTCAGTGTTGGTATCCACCAGTCGAATGAGCTTGCGCTTTACAACCTCTATTGATTTTGGGTCTTCGTTCAAAAACGCAAGGGCTTCCGAGACCAATTCTTTCGGTTTGTTTGCCACTAAATAGATGTCCATCAAAGCTTCCGCAAAGGCGGTTGATAAGCCCATTTTCTTTCTACCTGCTAAAAAAGCACTGATGGCATATTCTGTTTGGTTTCGCTTTAAAAAGGCGCTGGCCACTTGCTCCACATGAAGCGGCGAATTACCCATGTTGTCAATAATTTCACTGTAAGCCTTATTCGCCTTTTTTTCGTCACCCTGTAAGCTATAAATGTAACCCAGGTCAACGGCATACACCGGTTTTTCTTCAAAATGTTTTCGCTGTTTAGAAACCATTTTCTCTGCCTCATCATAGTTTTTAAGTTGGATGAGGGTGTTTAAATAGTTCTGATAAATGTAAACCGACGATTCGTCTTTTTTTAAGAGCTTCTTGTACAATACCTCTGCCTTATCGTATTCTTGGTCGGCATAATATTGGGCAGCCAACTCTTCATCGGTGTTTTGCCCAAGGGCAGAACCAACAATAAATAACAAGAAGAAAACAACCGAAAGTCTCATGATGCAAAAATATCTCAATCAGAACGCAATATGCTATCTCTTTGTTACTTATTGGTCAACTTGGTAAATGGACATGACGAAAGAAAAGCAAATTGCTTTACGTGGGTTCCAATAAAGAGTTAATTTCGCTGCAATCTTAAGGGGTGCTCATTTACGTGGGCTGAGATTACACCCGTTGAACCTGTTCGGATAATGCCGGCGTAGGGATTTTACAACACGAAACATGCTTTTTTAGCCCCTGAACCAGCAATTTAATAGATAATGCTATGTTCAAGAATGCTCTTATAATTACAACACTATTTGCAAGTATGTGCTTGTGTGCGCCAGCTTTTAGCCAAAATCAAGGCATGCAAGCAGCACGAAAATTTGTTGTTTGCAATGCCCAAACACAACAAGGGGTTGAGCAGGTGGAAGTGAAGGTCTTTGCCAAAGAGGGATTGCGTTGGAAAGGACTAACCAATCAAGATGGGAGGATTGATGTACTAACCCGTAAAGGAGTGGAGCGAATTGTTTTTAGTCATATTAGCTACACCGACAAGGTTCTTGCGTTAGATTTGGCAACAGACTTTCGGCAAGGCGATACAGTTTTTCTTGATCCAGGAATGGAACTTAGAGAGGCAAGAATTGTTGGCAGCATTCGCGCGGCTGTTGGATCCCCGGCATCGGTTACCAATCTTTCCAAACAAGAAATAGAACATCAAAACTTCGGACAAGACGTACCGGTTTTACTAAATAAAACGCCAAGCACTGTGGTTAACAGCGATGCAGGAGGAGGAGTGGGTTATACTGGAATTAGAATACGAGGAGTGGACCCCACCAGAATTAATGTAACCATTAATGGTGTGCCTGTAAATGATGCAGAATCGCACGGCCTTTATTGGGTAAACATGCCCGACTTTGCTTCGAGTGTTAACAGCATGCAAATTCAGCGAGGGGTTGGCACCAGCACCAATGGCTCTTCTGCCTTTGGGGCCAGTATAAATATAAAAACAGATCACATCGCAAAAGAGGCTTTTGGCAAGATTGATTTAGGCGGAGGAAGCTACAACACACAACGCGCCTCTGTGCAGATGGGAACAGGAGTCTTGCCAAGCTCTTGGGGTTTTCAAGGCCGATTGTCCATCATTAAATCAGAGGGTTTTATAGATCGAGCGAGTTCTAATTTAAAATCTGCTTTTATCACAGCGGCGCATTACGGAAAAGGGGTGTTAAAATTTAATGTAATGTTGGGTCAAGAAGAAACGTATCAGGCTTGGTATGGAATTCCGCAACCAAAATTTGAGCAAGATGAAACGGGTTTAAATACCTTTATGGACGAGCTATACATCTTAGGTGATGACCGTAAGAACTTGGAAGAGAGCGAGTTTAACACATACAACCATTACACCTACGATAATGAGGTAGATCATTACAACCAAAATCACTTTCAAGCCTTTTACAGCAGAACAATAAACAACAAAATCGATGTTACTGGAGGCCTTCATTATACGCATGGTGAAGGTTATTACGAACAGCTTAAAAGCGGCCAAGAACTTTCGGAATATGGAATCAATCCGATTATTTTCACCAACGATACCGTTTCGCATTCCGATTTGATCAGAAGACTATGGTTGGATAACAATTTTTATGGTTTTGTGGGATCCGTGCATACAAAAAAGAAAAAAAATGATTTCACACTGGGCGGTGCCTTTAGCGTATACGAAGGCAAACATTTCGGAGAAGTTGTTTGGATTGATTTTGCATCAAACGCCGATAAGGGCCACCGTTTTTATGAAAATGATGCAAAAAAAGTAGAAGGAAATATTTATGGTAAATGGGATGTTCAACTCAAGCCAAGTCTGCTGGGTTATCTCGACCTCCAATTAAGAACGGTAGACTACACGTTTGAAGGATATGCTCGAAACGGAAATGTAACAGATCAAGAGGTCAACTTCTTATTTTTTAATCCTAAAATAGGGTTGGCGTCTCATAAAAACAACCAACGAATATTCATTTATTTGGGGCGATCGAACCGAGAGCCCGTGCGGGATGACTTTACTACTTCTACCCCAGATTCTAGACCCAATGCTGAAACATTGAACAATTTGGAGGCGGGCTGGGAAAAGACCAATAAAAAGAGCGCATATGGTGTAAACCTTTATGTGATGCACTACCAAAATCAATTGGTATTAACCGGAAAAATTAATGATGTTGGAGCGTATACTCGAACCAACGTTGATCAGAGTTATCGAGCGGGGTTGGAATTAACGGGGTCGGTTGCCTTGCACAAAAAACTTGAATTGAGTGCCAATGCCACTTTAAGTAGAAATAAGATTATTGACTTCGAAGAATTTGTTGACGACTGGACCACTGGAGTACAGCAGGTTAACAAACTAAAAAACCTTGACTTGGCCTTCTCGCCCAATGCAATTGGCTACCTGGCGCTTAATTATAAAATTAACAAAAATTGGACTTTGGAGAGCATTACAAAGGGCGTTGGAAAACAATACCTCGACAACAGCCAGAGCACAAACCGAATGTTGCCGGCCTTTGTTGTGAGTGGATTACAAAGCAACTACGGCTGGATATTGAACCAAACAGAGCTAAACTTTGGGATTCAGATAAACAACGTTTTAAACGCAAACTATGCGCCCAATGGCTACACCTTTGGCGCCATGGATGGTGAAGTACGAAAATCGTACAATTATGTGTATCCAATGGCAACGCGAAATGTATTGCTTCGTGCAACGGTTTTGTTTTAGAGTATTGTCGAAGGCCTTGAGCAGGCAGGCGAGTGTGGTGGGTTATTAGAGACGCTAGAAAGAGGTGCAGACGTGTTAGACGTAGCTAAACACCTCTTTGAGGAGTTAATATCACTATAAACCTGAGTTCGATTAATATTTGCAGGTTCAGATTTTTATAAAATTGTATAGTCGAAGCGTCCTGTTTGTAGGTTTACCGGGGTAAACCAAGAACGGATAATGAAGACAATGCGGCTTTATTAAAAAGCAAATTTCTCATTTCCACTTGTCAACAGCAATCTACTTCATAAAAATCGTTCAAAATAGCCCGCTATTTTTTCACAATTTTCATTCGCATCTCACTATTGACAAGCGTTCTGAACCGCAAGGATTAATCGAACTCAGGTTATAAGGTTTTGCAAGTCGCTCACTCGGCTGGAGCCAAGCAAGCGTCTTGCCTAGGGTTCATGCGTAAATCAAAACTTTGTTATCTGAAGATGATTAGAAATGAGGTATTTGAAACAAGCTCGGTTCTAAGGCGGGGTTGGGCAATAAATAAGTGGCCACAACTGTGCCTGCCCAGTCGAAGTGTAGCTTGACAAGATCAAGACATTCGACCTTGTCGAATCGTCTTGGCGTTGTGCAAAGTGGATGATTTGGGAGGTTGTTCTATGCGGCCCAAACACCAAACAAAGCTTATTGAATTATTTTAATAAACTTTTTGCAATAAACACCGTCATCAGATGTGATTAGTAGAAAATACGTTCCATTAACCAGCGTCCCAATATTAATGGAGTTTCCGTCTTCCGAATCTCCAAATAACAACGTACTTCCTTGCAAATCATACACGGCGTAATTGTAATGGGCTGCATTCTGAAGTCCAACATTCAGGTGATTAGAGGCTGGATTTGGGAACACCCAAATGGCAGGCTTAAGACCATCTCGAGCCGCTATAATTGAAGAAGTTTTGGTTGCAATGGCAAAAACTTCTTGCGTAGGTTGTTTTTCGCCGTAGTCAAAAACAACATGTGCGCGATTGCTAAAAACACTTCCAATGGGGAAACTGTTTTTTAAATCGAGGTTAAAGGCAATGTGTCCATCGTCCGAAACAACTTCCGGGTTTTTGCTTGGGTTTGGAATGAGGTTAATATTGGAAAACGTCCAAACAACTACCTGAAAATCATCTTCTTTGCCGCCAGGAATTAGGTTGTAAGAGTATTTATGACTTGCCCCAGTTTCAGAAATTCCTCGTAAATATTCATTGTTGTAAATCGTGTCAATTACGTGTACGGTATGAACCGTATCTGAACCATGGTTGCTAAAGCTAATTTGAAAATCAACATGGTCCAGATCTATTGGGAAGTAGGATGTATCTTTTGAATTGATGTTTGGAAAAACTTGTTTTGAAACGGATTCAACATTTTCTTCTACAGTTTGAGTTAAGCTACTTCTGTTGTTGGCCTGATCGGCATCTTCTTGATCCGGATCAAAAATATCGGCGTCCAATTGGAGTTGGTCACCAAGCTGTGAAGAGGCAGAAAGTTCAAACTTGCAGAATATTTTGCCGGCCAAGCCGCTATAAAGGTTTTCAAACTCCCAAAACACGCTATCACCAACAATGCCAGCAGGCTTTGGGTCGGCAACTAGGTTTTTTAATTTCCCGTCAAATTTCAATCCAACGCGAACTACGTTCACGTCTTTGGTTCCCTTGTTCTCGTAGGTGATAAAATACGATTGAACGCTCTTGTTCAAAATTAGAGCACCGGCATTCGAGGTAAGTTTTACCGATAAGTCATTCACGTTGCTTTTCTGAAGCAAGGCATAGTTAACCGTATCAAGAAAAGTGGCATCGTCAATTTCAACTTTTTTAACCAATTGATCGCATGGGGCAATGGAATAATATTTGCCCGGGAAAAGCGTGAAAGTATACACCCCCTTTTCTAAAAAAACCAAAAAATTGCCCTCATCGTTGGGTCGTATAATCTTGTTTCCTGGAGTGATCAAGATGGTTTGGTTAACTAAGGGCTCTTCTCTTGGATCGAAGGAACAATTGCTGTTCTTATCAAAATAAACCTTGCCAAAAACCGCACCTTCAATGTTGCGTAAAACGGCCACTCGGTTGAGTGTTACTTTGTTAAAACTGGCAAAAAACCCTGAGCCAACAAGGGTGGTGCGATATTGAGTTAAGTTTCGAATACCGGGCAAGTTGGCGGCTCCCAAGGCCACCCATTTTCCATCAGAATAAGCGATTATATATTGTTCGTCGTCGTTTCCATCCAAGATAAAAACACCCGAAGCATAAAGTGTTTTGCCAACACTTACCAGGTCGTAAATTCGATCAATTTTAGAAATTCCTTCCATCATTTCGATCACCGAATCGTTGTGTATTTTGTGAAAGTGTTGGACTCTATTTTTGTCGTTGTCTTGAACACCATACAAAACCAAGGCAGTGTCGAAGGCAACTATTTTTTCTGGAATTACAGTATTATTCTCAAAGCTCAATACCTTTAAAGGGGGAAAGCTGGCGAGATACTTAGTAGTAGTAGCGCCAACCTTGGTAAAGCTGCCACCTATAAACAAGGTAGACTTAACAACAACGGCTGAAGAAACCGCCCCATTGAGTGGCCCTAGCGCGCTTATTCCTGAAGGAACCCAAATGGATCCGTTAAAAAAAGAAAGGTTACTTCCGGTGGATACTACATCGTTCGAAAAAGAACCCGTAACCATGAGAAGTTTATTATAGATACCCAAACTGGAAATACCCTCTCGATTGTTGGGTGTAGTTGCTGTAAGACTGGGAAGGACTTTAAAAGTCGAATTTTCCCATTTAACAATGTTCTGTGGTTTGGTTAACTTGTTGAAAGATTTGAAGGATCCAGCGATGTAAAGAGCTGACTCATAGAATTGTAACGAGGTTATATGTGAACCAGAATCGCAGACAATGGATGGCAAAACATCCCAAGAAAAACCATTCCAAACGGCAACTTCAAAGTATTTTTCTGTGCCCTTTGCCCCAATGGTATATGCCACGGCAATTTTTTCTCCAGCACTAGTTATGGCGCTGGGCGTGTGCGACAGGCCTTTGTTTATGGGTTGCCATACTTGTGCGCTTCCTGAGCCGAAAGACAGGAGAATAATAAAAAGGGTATGTACGAACTTATTCATAAGGCAGGTGGGTTAAAAGGTGATATATCTTCGTAAAACAAATCGCATTTCAACGGTTCCAAAGCGTTGTTTTATTGCGTTGGACTTATTCATACTAAACACGTCAGTGGTATAGGCCGTGTTTACATATAAAGAGGTGCGAGGATTTATATTGCAACCAAGGGAGATGCCGCCAGCTGCGTTGAGATTGAAGCTTTTGAACCCATAACGATTAATGGAAATGGGACTGAGTGCATCGCTAAGTTGGGTTCCGCTGGCATGTACTAAGAATTGTGGTTGAACGCGCATCCATGTCGACAAACTAAATCGCTCGTTACGTCCTAAAACAAAAGTTTTTTGGATTTGGAAAGGAACGGAAACAGAGCCAAACTTGGCGCCGGAATACAATGAAGAACTAGTATCTCGGAAATTTGTTGGGAAGAAAATGGTATCCCCACTTGTTGGGTTAAAGTATCGAACATCATGGATTTCATGCTGAAAACCATTCTTATAGCGTAGGCCTTTTTCTTGGTAATTAAAGCCGGATGAAACTTCGAACGACTTCAACGTTCGGCCAATTTGCACACCAAAGGTGGGGCTCAGCATCGTGTGCTCGTTTGCTTTCTGGTATCGGTTAAAATCGGCAATGGTTGACGATATGTTTGGATTTGAAGCCGCAAGGCCAGCGCTGTATTCAACAAACCAGTTTTTACGGGTTGGAGTTGATGGCGTATCTTTTCGTAAAAAGTGTGGAACGAGCTGAAGGTTTAAAAAGAGGACAGGAGCAAAAGGCAAGACGGCGTCGAGTGATTTTGGCAAGAGGCGAATGCTAAAGAATCGAGGATTTCTTCGAATTGAGGTATCGCTAATAAAAGGACCGTTTTCGGGCATGGGGCGTATTGGCCCATTACCCACCCATTTTAAAGAGCCAGTTTGTGGTGCATGTGTACTTTTGTTGGAGTAATTATTTGCGTTTTCAATTGGCTTGCTGTTATCATTACCCAAACGATCTAAAGAGGTGCTTATTTCTGTATTTTGAGTTATATCATTGGATGAAAGGGGTGTTGTTTTTGCAACTTTTTGAGCGGCAACATCTTGATTTGACACGTTTTGTGAAGCGAATAGCAAATAAACGCCCAAAGATGCAAGTCCGAGCATTGGCAGAATCCACCAAAGTAAAAAGCGTTTTTTCTTGGGAGGATGAAGCTCTTTTTGCAAGCGTGTCCATTCGCCACCATCCAGACCCATCGACTTGCTGTCGAAACGATCTTTGAATAATTGGTCGATATGTACCTTTTTCTTAGCCAATGTTGTACTGTTGTTTTAACATTTTTTTCAAAAGTGCCCGTGCTCGAGCAAGTTGCGACTTGGAAGTTCCTTCGCTAATGCCAAGTTGATTGGCAATTTCTTTGTGGGTATATCCTTCTATAGCGTACAAGTTAAAAACAATTCGGTAACCATCGGGCAGTTCGTTTACGATTTTTAGCAAGTCGGCCATTTTAATTTCTTCTTCCTCATCCAACTCCAGTTCATAGGTTTCGTCCGAATCGGATAGGCTATGAATGTCATCGTCGTTGTCGAAGTGAACAAACTTTACGTTCTTTTTAAAGTGATCAATAGACGTATTAATCATCAATCGCGTGATCCATGTTTCAAGAGTGCTGTTGCCCTTAAACTTGCCCAAAAGCCTGAAAACCTTAATAAATCCCTCATGCAGCGCGTCCTTCGCATCATCAATGTTTAAGCAGTATCGGGCACATATCATCAGCATTTTACCGGCATACTTTTCAAACAATATACTTTGCGCATTCTGGTCATTATCAATACAGGCAGCAATGATGTCTTGCTCACTTGTCAATTCCTTCTGTTTTGATTTTAGTCTTCGAAAGTTCAAAAGGGTTGCATCTAAAATAGTAAATTATTCAAAAAAGTAGATAACAGCTAAATAGACATTGTGAATAACTGTTGATGAACCGTTCTAGATTGATGCAATTTGACGTTCTTGCTTAGACCATTTCCACCAAAAGAAACAGCAGAAAATAAAGATTATTGCAGCAATTAGCTGAGAATGAGACAGGCACCCATCAAAGACAAAGCCGCGTGCTTCATCACCGCGAAACTCTTCATTAATGGATCGTCCAATGGCGTACAGTGCCAAATACGTTAAAACCAACTGACCCGAAAAACGCTGTCGTTTTTCTAGCCAGAGCAAGAAAATTATGATTGCAGCATTAATCAAAGCGTCGAAAATTTGGGTAGGATAGAGCGGAACATTCAACGGTTGAGCCTTTGACAAGGGATGGCTAAAAGATATGCCGAGAATGGAATCACAAACCCGACCGTGGCAACAACCAGCCATTAAACAGCCAACGCGGCCAATGCCTTGAATGATGGGTCCAATAAAGGCAACAACATCCATAAAAGGGCGAACCGCAATCGAGCGTGCTTTTAACCACAGCACGATGGTTGGTGTTACGAAGATTAAGGAGCCGTAAAACACAAACCCACCACCCGTTACTTCAAGCATAAGTTTAGGGTGTGCCATGTACTTGGCCCAATCTTCTAAGTAGTAAAATAACTTTCCACCAACAAAGCCAGCAACGATGCAAAACATGTATAAATTAGCCAGTTGATCACTGCTAACACCCAAAGCCTTTGCCCGCTTTAGAACAAACCAAAAAGAGACCAAAACACCCAAAGCAATGAAAAAGCCATAGCTGTAGAGCGAGACGTAGTCTGGAAAAAAATCAGGAAAAAATCCGGGTGTTTTGAAATGGAATAACTGCGGATACATGCGCCCAAAATTAAGCTAAATTATCTTTCGAATAGGTTCTTCCTTTCCAAACAGAAGCAATGGGCAACCCGTAAAAAACGGCGGTGGCCAAGGTGTTTAAAACAACATAAAGCTCATAAAAACAGAGGTTTAGAAAAGAAAAAGACCTCAAACCAACCTTTTGTGCAAGCACGTGAATGTAAATGGTTTGGATCACAAATTTTGCGAACCACAGCTGGGAGGCTAGTACAGGGTTTACAAAAAAGAGAGCAATCAAACCGGGAATGAAGAGACCGTACAACACAATTAGAAACTTCCAAAGATGTGGCAGATCTCCAGCCCCAATCAGCCACCGTTTTCGTTGATGCAACATTTCCTTTACCGACCCAATTGGCCAGGCAAGGCCAAGACTTGCGGGAGTTAGAACACTGCGCCACTGCCAGCCATTGTTTGTAACAGCCTCAAAGAGTTTATAATCTTCGGTAATGCTAAATGGTATGTTTTCAAAGCCCCCCGTTTGCCAATACGCTTTTGAGCGAACAGCCATGTTGTTGCCCACCGAAGTGCAACCAACACCGACGTTGGCGAAACTTTGCATATAGCCCATAAAATGAAGCCAATCGATGCTTTGCATTCTAGAAAACAACGTATAGGAGCGCTCACACGTACTGGTTCCGCTTACAATACCAACATCCTCCGAAAATTCTGCCAAAATCTCTTTTATCCAAGCGCTGGGCAAGGCCACGTCAACGTCGGTAATAAAAAAGAATTCTCCAGTTGCTTTATGCGCTAAATGAGCAAGAACGTTTGCTTTTCCACGGCCTTTTCCTACATTGGAAGTGACATCGTGAAGTTGAATTTGTGGATGTGTTTTTTGATATTCTTGTACAATTTCTTTCGTTCGATCTGAGCTCTGGTCGTTTCCAACAATAATTTCCAACAGGTTTGACGGATAGTCTAAAGCTAAAATATGATCCAACGAACGGGCAATTAGCGCCTCTTCATTCCGAGCGGCAAGCAATAGGCTAACTTTTATTTGTGGCTTGCTAGGATTCTTTTTTTTGCGTGGGACCGTTAAAATTGTTGCAACTGAAAAGAGTTGAATGATAAAAAACGGCAAAAAAACTAGAACGAATATCAAGAGAATCATGAAGTGCTTATCAAGGTAGAAGTATATCCCTTCTGTTTGAGAAAATCACAATACGTTGGCAAGAGTACTTTGAGGTTTTCGAAGGCCTTCAAAGAATCGTGAAAAACAACAACGGCACCAGGTTTGGTGGCTCGCTTCAAAAAATCCAACGCTTTTTGCCGATTCAATTTTGGGTCAAAGTCGCCGCTAAGCGTGGTCCACATTACAATAGAATAATCTTTTTGAATCAGTCGTATTTGGCCGGATGTTATTTTGCCATACGGAGGTCGAAACAAAGAGGAATCGCAAAAATCGCGACAAGCTTCAAGGTTTTTAACATATTGCTTTTTTGGGGTAAAAAAGCCATGTACGTGATTCATGGTGTGGTTACCGACCTGATGACCAGCCGCTAGAACTTTTTGATAAGTAGAAGGGTTTTTTTGAATGTTATCGCCAATGCAAAAGAAGGTAGCTTTAAAGTTGTGGGCTTTTAAAACCTCTAGCACCCAGGGTGTTACAACATCATTTGGGCCGTCATCAAAGGTTAAGAACACCGTTTTGCTGGAAGATTTAATATCCCAAACGAGCGATGGGAAAATCCACCGCACCCATTTGCTGCTATGTGTCCAGAATTTCATGAGAAAGTACGGGCAAAAGTCTAAATATTAATCCGCTTCATCGATATACATGTGAGGTTTTTAGTTTATAACCTACCTTCGGAGCCAACACAACTTAGCGCACAAATCGTCGGATATTTAGCTGGGGATGTTTGTTTAAAGAAAAAATTTCGTTGTTTTGAGATAATAACATAATTATGAATCGTCGTCTTGCCAAATATTCACTACCAATCCTCTTAATTTTAGCTTCATCGGTAGTTTTTGCCCAAACCAAAACCATGTCGCTCGAAGCATGCATCCAATATGCGCTAACCAACAACTTAAACATTAAAGATCAGGGAATTAATATTCAACGCAACGAACTTTATCTGAGCCAAGACAAGATGGATCGGTATCCAACACTCAATTCTTCAACGTCATACAATTATAATTTTGGGCGAAGCATTGATCCATTTACCAACCAATTTGTTAACCGAAGCATACAGAATAATAACTTTTCATTAACAACTGCAGTAACGCTTTACAACGGCAACCGGATTAGCAAGACCATAGATCGCAGCAAAAACGAGGTTATTCGAGGTGAGGCAGAATTGGCGTTGGTAAAAAATCAAATTTCGCTTAGTGTGGCCGATGCGTATTTACAAATTATATATGCCGTAAAGCAGCTAGAGCTTATAACCAACCAAATGGCCAGCACGCAACAACTCCTAGAACGAGCAAAGCAATTGTTGGATGCAGGGAAAACCAACAAAATGGAATTTCTAAACTTATCGGCGCAATTGGCCACAGATCAAGTGCTAAAACAAAATGCTGAAGGAAATATTCGGCAATCATATGTTTTACTAAAACAGGTGTTGCAATATCCCAATGACGAAGAGTTGTTGATTGAAATACCAGAAATGGCCAAGCCTTTGGTCCTAGAAAAATTGCCACTCAACCAATTGGTTGACCAAGCCTTAGAAGCGCTGCCAGAGGTGGAATTGGCTGAACTTCAGTTAAACACAGCTCGGTTGAATGTTGATATTGCCCAATCCGGCCTATATCCGCGTTTATCTATGTATGGCAACGTGAACACCATTTTTTCCGAGTCGCGTCTTAAGTTTACCGAATCGCACGTTGAAACGGTAAACATTGGATATGTTGAGGCAACGGGCGATGATGTTTTTGCACGCTATCAACGTTATTCGTCGGTAACTGCGCCGTTTGGCGAGCAACTATCCGACAACTTTGGCCAGTCTGTGGGGCTTTCCTTGAGCATTCCTATATACAATAACAACCAAATGCGGTCGAATGTATCACAATCTAAGCTAGACGTTTTGCAAGGCGAAAACAATGTTGAGCGAGTTAAAATGCAATTAACGTCAGAGATTTATTCCTCATATACCGCATACGAAAATGCCTTGGCAAATTATACGGCATCCAAAACCAGCACAGCGGCACAAGAAGAAAACTATAAGTTTCTTGAACAGAGATACGAGGCGGGATTGAATACCGTAATTGACATGCAAATAGCCAGGACTTCATGGCTAAGTGCGCTGAATCAACAAGAACGCGCCAAGTTTGAACTGATATTTGCACAAACCAGATTGAACTTTTATCAAACCGGTAACATAAAATTAATTACGGAATAGGCCCGTGTACATTGTAAAACTGTGTTTTTAGGACGTTATTCGCAGAGCTGGTGGCAAATGAAAAAGTACATATTGGTGTTTTAGGAGGAGGTAGTTGGGCTACTGCACTGGTTAAAATCCTTTGCGACAATGATGCCAATAAAGAGATTTCTTGGTGGCTAAGAGATGAAGAAAAGGTTGAGCACATTCAAACCTATGGACACAATCCAAGCTACCTAAGTTCCGTATATTTTAATCAATCCAATTTAACCGTTTATTCAGACTTGGCGTTGTGTTTGCAGGCCTGCCAATACATCATATTAGCCATTCCTTCTGCCTTTGTGCATCAAAGTTTTACCGATATAGATACTGGAATACTGAAGGGAAAAACCATGGTATCGGCAGTAAAAGGTTTGATTCCGGAAACCGGTCAAATTTTGGGCGAATACATGGTTGAGCACCTTGGTATTGAAAATAATCAAATAGCTGTAATTACAGGCCCTTGTCATGCCGAGGAGGTTGCGATGGAAAAGTTAAGTTATCTTACCATAGCTTCCGAAAACAGCCAATTGAACGAGGAAATTTCCGGATTATTGGTGTGCCGATATATAAAAACAACCGCCAGTGATGATATTTATGGAACCGAGTATTCTGCGGTTCTAAAAAACATCTATGCCATTGCCGCGGGAATCTGTCATTCGATGGGTTATGGCGACAATTTTTTAGCGGTGCTGGTTTCGAATGGAATACGAGAAATAAAGCGATTTATAGCAGCAGTTCATCCCATTGAACGCGACATAGATGATTCTGCGTACTTGGGCGATCTTATGGTAACGGCATATTCTCAATTTAGCCGAAACAGAACCTTTGGCGGAATGCTTGGCAAAGGGTACTCGGTTCGATCGGCACAAATTGAGATGAATATGATTGCCGAGGGATATTATGCAACGAAGACCATTTATGAGATCAACCAAGAAATAAAGGTTGATATGCCCATTGTTGATTTTGTTCATGCCATCATTTATCAAAATAAAAAACCCCGACACATTATAACCGACTTCTTGGATCAATTGAACTAGTTGTGTAACTTTTGTACGTTTTTTCGTTTCTTAGATGTTTGGCATTTGTTTGCCCCCAATAACATCCAATCTAAAGAATTGAAGACTACGAATCACCTCCTAAAACTTGTAACACTCGTTATTATGCTCAATTCGCTTCAAGTAAAGGCGCAAGACTTCAAGGTGCCCATCCAACAATTGATGTCGGAGGAGCCGATTAAAACGCCAACTGGGTTGCAATGGATTTGCCTGGGAGCAAAGTTTATTGAGCAAAAGGCAAAACTAGCCGACACCATTCTATATGCATTGCCATTTTCGAGTTTCTATTACGCGCAGCCGAACGACACTTCTTTTAAAAATGATACCCTCCTTTATGATGGATTGCTTTACAATGTTAACCCCTTCAACACCCTTAAACCAAAAGAGTATTTGCCGGCATTTTACATTAAAAAGGTGGAGGTTACAAATGCTGAGTATAAACCTGAGTTCGATTCATATTTTGAATTCAGAACGCTTGTGAACAGTGAGTTTCGAGTAAAAATTGCGAAGACAGGGCGGGCCCTTTCGAGTAATTTTTAGGATGAAAATCGCTTTTCACAAGTGTAAAGCGGACTTTTGTATATAAAACCCTATTAGCTTCGTTGAAATCAGTCGGTTTATAAACATAAACCTTCCTGTTTTCGCCTTACTACTTGGGTTCTATACAAATCTGAATTTGAAAAGATTAATCGAACTCAGGTTAAAAGTGAATAACGAAAACGGAATATCAAGAATTGCAATCCTACAGCTATGCATTCATTTTAATATTGATTTCGAAGTTCAAACCAACAAATGAATCCAACAATGAACCATAAACCCGCAACCAAGAAACCAGTTTAACAGTTCACATTCGGATTTTCGAACAAGTCGGATTCATCTTCATTGCGCTCGGTGAGGCATTTAAAGTCTTTTTCGATGAGTACGTACGGGTGCACTCCCGGCTTGGTTTCGAGGCTTATATCATCGCTTTCGGCCCAGGTTTTAGCCAAGTTTCGATTTACCTTTACCGAGATTACATTGTTGGCAAATTCAGCGTCAATGTGCTCAAAAGCAAGGGGTTTTATCGAATAAATTAACGCGTTATTGGCAAAGTGCGTGGCACATAATACAGGCTCACCTGTTGCAAGTAAGTCAACTTCTTTTTGCGTTAAACGAAGGCGTATGGTATTGTCTAAGATGCGGAGTTTCATAATTGGCCTGCAAACTTAGGCCATAACTTTGATTCACATTTAGAACTGCGTAAATGATTATGAAAGATATGCGCTTGAAGCAACAAACAAACAACTCAAAAAAGCACCGCATTTTTTACTACTTTTGAAAAAATCACCAAAATGAAAAATAGTATAGCCTTCATCGTCCTAGTTCTTTGCATGTCGAACGTCGCTTTAGCGCAAGATACGCTGCGAGCCGACTTTAAAGCCGACGCAGTTTGCTCTGGATCTGAAACTCAATTCATCGATAAATCATACATCCCGTTGGGATCTGGAGGCATCGATTATTTTTGGCGATTTGGCGATGGAACTACTTCAACCAGTCAGTTTGGAAAACGAAAATATGTCTTGGATGATCTGCTCGTTGATCAAACATATTTGGTAACCTTAATTATCAAAACTAGAACCAATCCACCAGATATGGACAGCATTTCCTACAATGTTTCGGTATATGGTTTGCCCAATCCAGAATTTGATTACAGCATTAAAAACGATGCTGTGAATTACGAACTCTTCATATCGAGTCAGGCCACTACCAACGCGGCATACTTTTACCAATGGAGTGTTGGCGGGGTTTTAAAGAGTAATGACATTACCCCAAGCTTTAAATCGCCCGAAATAGATGGCTATTTGGATGGGAATACCTATCCGGTTACGCTTTATTTAATTTCGGATCGAAGTTGTGATAACGTAAAATCTAAATCACTGATTTACAAGGCTGCGTCGGTTGAAAATGAAGTTTTAAATAGGGCTTCGATTTATCCGAATCCATCTAAAAACGAAATTCACTTTTCGGAACGAGTGGATCAAATCAAGATTTATTCATCTTTGGGCTCGCTGGTTTATCAAAACCAAAATGCGGGATCAACCTTTCAACACGAACTCTTGCCAGGTATGTACTCGGTGTTGGTTGAAGTTGATGGTAAGCTTATGAACCAACTCCTGGTCGTAGAATAGCTGCATCCTCGGGTTTGTTTTATCGCAAAGGCCAAACGGATGTTGTGCACTTTTTTATTTTACCTTTGCAGCGCATTAATTGCCGAGGAGAGAATCAATGAAATCACAATCACGCAACCGCAGTCGCAAGCTTCTTTTTTTGACCTTGTTTAGTGCCATTGTTTACTTTTCGGCATGCAATTCAGCCATTCTAATTCACACTACCGAAGAAGTGCCAAACGGCATATGGACGGTATCAGACACTCTAAGCTCGTCTTTTGTTGTTACAGACACCTTTCACGTTCACAACATTTGGATAAATACGCGCCTTAGTCAAGAGTATGCATTCAGCAATTTGTATTTAAGCTATACGCTGCTGGGCCCTGGGGGGATGAATATTTCGGAGGTCACCGACTTTCAGGTAACCAATAAGGCTGGGAAATGGCTGGGCAGTGGCTTTGCAGAGTTGCATTCATACAGCTTTCCAATATTCGAAAACTTGCCGCTTAAAACCATGGGCACGTATCGAGTTAATGTGGTTCAGCACATGAGGGTGGATGATCTTGCGGGTGTAAAAGACCGTGGGATTAAGGTTGAAACAGGACAAGAGATCTTTTAAACCAATTTGAATTTTAACAAAAAATCAAGAAATAAATAGTACGATATGCGATACGATGTTGCAATAATAGGTTCAGGACCAGGTGGTTATGTAGCTGCCATACGGTGTGCCCAACTTGGAATGAAGGTGGCAATTATTGAAAAATACAACACTTTAGGCGGTACGTGTTTAAATGTGGGATGCATCCCTTCTAAGGCGATGCTCGACAGCTCAGAGCACTTTCATGCTGCCGGCCATAAGTTTGCAGAACACGGCATCCTATTAAAAGACCTAAAGGTGGATCTTCCTCAAATGGTTGCGCGCAAATCGAAGGTGGTGGCGCAGATGACCAAAGGGGTTGATTATTTAATGAAAAAGAATAAGATCGATGTTTTAACCGGCGTTGGAAGTTTTGTAAATGCAACAACCATTAAGGTTTCTGGAGAAGAAGAGCAAACCATCGAAGCTGCCAACATCATCATCGCCACAGGTTCTAAGCCGGCGTCTTTGCCGGGCATGGAAATCGACAAAAAGCGCATCATATCTTCTACCGAAGCCCTTGAATTACAGGATGTTCCAAAGCATTTCATTGTAATTGGTGGCGGTGTTATTGGGATGGAATTAGGTTCGGTTTACGCACGTTTGGGAGCAAAAGTTTCCGTAGTTGAGTACATGGATTCGCTTATTCCAACCATGGATCGAGGGTTGGGCAAAGAATTGCAACGCGTTTTAAAGAAGTTGGGTTTTGATTTTTATCTAGGGCATAAGGTGAGCTCGGTTACTTCGAAAGGAAAAACCGTAACGGTGAAGGCGGATGGTAAAAAAGGAGCGATTGTTTTGGAAGGAGATTATTGCTTGGTTTCGGTTGGAAGACGGCCGTACACCGATGGATTGAATCTAGAAGCTGCCGGATTAAAGGCAGATGACCGTGGCAGAATTGCCGTTAATGATCACTTGCAAACTTCAGTGCCAAACATCTTCGCCATTGGCGATGTAGTTCGCGGTGCGATGTTGGCGCACAAAGCCGAAGAAGAAGGCGTATTTGTGGCTGAAACCATTGCTGGTGAAAAGCCCCACATCAACTACAACCTCATTCCAGGTGTGGTTTACACTTGGCCAGAAGTTTCTGCGGTTGGAAAAACCGAAGAAGAATTAAAAGAAGCTGGAATCGCCTACAAATCAGGCCAATTCCCGTTTAGAGCAAACGGTAGAGCAGTGGCTGGAATGGATTTAGACGGCTTTGTGAAAGTACTTTCCGACGAAGAGACCGACGAAATTTTAGGCGTTCACATCATTGGCGCGCGTGCTGCCGATATGATTGCAGAAGCCGTAGTTGCCATGGAATTTAGAGCCAGTGCTGAGGATATTGGTCGGATCTCGCATGCCCACCCAACTACTTCTGAAGTTACCAAAGAAGCGGCTTTGGCCGCCACGGGTAATCGGGCTATACACTCGTAAGTTGAAGCTGAAGTTGAAGCGGGAATATTTTCTAATTTCATTGGCATTTTACCTTTCCAACGCTGCATCTGATCAAGATTCTCTCCTTGGGAAGTGGCAGCTGCTTGAAATGCAACGAGACTCTGTAAAGGTGTTTGATCGATATGATTGGAGCGTTTCTTTGGATGCAAGGTTTAAGAAAGCATATAAAACAACCGACTCAATAAGCACTATTGATTCCAATAAGATTGGAATACGCATAGCCGATTCGCTAGAAGAGAGCGAGTCTGAATTTGAAAATGATATACTTACATTAATAACCTGAGTTCGATTCATATTTTGAATTCAGAACGTTTGTGAACAGTGAGTTTCGAGTAAAAATTGCGAAGACAGGGCGGGCCCTTTCGAGTAATTTTTACGATGAAAATCGCTTTTCACAAGTGTTAAAGCGGACTTTT